>JBFYKV010000136.1:0-16861 GCA_041305745.1 Methanoregulaceae archaeon
TCTGATAGAAAAACATAAATCAGTATCTTCATAATACCCTGGTTTAAACTGAGAATCGAATCCGCCTAATTTTTCAAATAAATCTCTTCTCACGATGAGAGCAGCACCAGAACAGTAATCGACATCTCTCACAAAACCGTACTCTGGTTTTTCCGGATTATCTCCCCTCCCATAATTCATTGCCGATGCATCATTCCAGACAATCCCTCCTGCTTCCTGTAATTTGCCATCAGGAAAAATTAATTTTGATCCAGCTGCCCCGACATTTTCTGTTTTGATTATTTCTACAAGTGGCGATAACCAGTCTTCGGTGACGATTGTATCGTTGTTTAAAAACAGAAGAAATTTTCCTTTGCTCTGTTTTGCACCTTTATTGCAGGATTCGACAAAGCCAAGATTCTCTGTGTTGCGGATTAATGTAATATTTGCGATTTTTTTCAATTGACTTTCGGTTTTATCACCAGAGGCGTCATCAATGATTACGACTTCAAAAGATCCGGTAGTATTCTTTGAAATCGACATAAGGCAATTTAAGGTATATTGAATATTATTGTGAACAGGAATTATGACAGATACTTCGATCTCTCCTGAAGACTTTGGAAAATCTACCTGATTGACTCCGGCATTTGAAAAAATCTCTGTATAATGTCGGATTTTGTTATAATATGATTTTGTCTGAAGCAGGCTCTCATCTTTTTGCCCTTTTTTACGTTCATTATAATGCCAATATAAACTTCTCGGCCCGTTTTTTACTAAAATTCTGCACCCCTTTAAACCGAGATCGTATAGATTCCGCCTGTTAGTATTATATGGAATAACTTTTTCAACAAATCCATGATGGTATCTCATCAATAGCTGCCAGACTACACTTTGCTTTATGCCGTTAAGTTCATTTGACAACGCCATGATTTGTAGATCCTGCTGCTGACTCTGTTGATTGAGCAAAGCATTCCTGTGGAGGAGTGTTTCAACGATGTCCATAACCTTCCAGCTGCCCGATATTGTTATCCCCTTAATTGTTCCATCAGCCGGAATTATAAACCATACAGCATTTGTATTGAATCGGAATTCATCGTCCGAAATACGATCACCCGTTGTAACTAACCTTGCAGGTTCAATAAACCGGACTTCTCCGTTTTTCATTTCTACCTTGATTTCGTCGAATTTCACACTGCAGCACTGGTTTTCAACCGGATGCCAGCGAAGGGATTCAATTCCAAAAAAACTCCTTAAATCAAAGTGTATATGAAAAGGGGTTTCCGAAGATTTGGGATAAATATTTGAAGAAACTTTTTGGTTCTCAAAAAACCCTCTTCCTGTATTGACATAACAATATGTCAGGGTATTGAATGTAAGTAAAACCTTAGGAAGGTTTTTATGACTTTGAGTATACCAATAGGGAACACCTAACGAGAAACATTGCTTGCAGACGGGTAGACCCCGGGTTTTGATTTCAAATATCTCTTCTTTCTTCAGTTCAAAGAGCGATCCGACAGAATAATATTCACTGTTTTTCGAAAGTACACAACATGTGAGAATATTATTATACTCGTCAATTACAAGTTCATTTTGTAATTTCGGGCAAAAATTTTTGTTATCTCTTTCTAATAGCAGCGGTTTGATGTAATCAGTAAATACGTCGTCTTCAATCTTTTGTTTTTTAGCAGGATCAATTGTGCCTGCCAGATAACTAACGGACTCATCGAAGTCTGTTAAATGTGGCATTGCAATCTGGAATCGGATATTCTTACTATTAAAATATTCAGCTGCTTTGAATAGTTCCTCAATATTAAATTTATATGCAAAAAGAAATACTTCAAGTGTATTGGGTGGAACCAGTTCATTCAATAAATCGATGTTATGTAATACCTTATCAAAATTCAACTGGGAGATTTTATCATATGATTCCTGACTGAATCCAGGGAGGGAGAGTCGAATATTAGATAGATTGTCCAGCAATGATGAGGTTAATTTTTTTGAAACAACTGATCCATTTGTAGATAGCGCAAATGATTGACCTGCTTCATTTAAGATGGCCAGGATCTCATCCAATTGAGGATGTAACAGAGGATCCCCCCAGTTGAATAACCCAAAGTATGTATCATCATTCAATAAATTGAGTTCATAGAGTCTGTTCAATCCCCGTGAAAATTCTTCCGGGGGAATAAACCGTGATGCTCTTTCTCTGGTAACACCACTCCCTGTTGGGCAATACCTGCATTTTGCATTGCAAACGCCTGATATTTCATAGAATATTGTATTAATTTCAATATCGGAATAATTGAAAAAGGTTGTCTTGTCGAAAATATCAACTGTATCTTTCAATATTGAATAATTCTCTTTATGGGCCGGACTCATTTACCGACCTCCTGTGTACAATAACTGTCATACCGTCCCCCTATTGATGATATCCACAAATAATCCCCGATCACCTTTTTAGGGCCTCCTGATGACAGAATAGTCCCATTCTTCAATAATATACATCGCTCACACAATTTTTCCACCGTTGCGAGATCGTGTGAAACGATCAGGATTGTTTTCCCCCCCCTCCGTATCTCATCGATCTTTTCACCGCATTTCCGCTGGAACGACTCATCACCTACTGCAAGGACTTCATCGACCAGTAATATATCCGGATCAGTCTGAATCGCAGTGGAGAATGCAAGTCGAACCGTCATCCCGGAGGAAAAATTCTTCAGCTTCATATTTTCAAATCGTTTTAATTCAGCGAAATCGAGAATTTCCTCGTATTTTGATGCAATCTCCTTCTTCGTGAGCCCCATAATCGCACCGTAAAGATAGATATTTTCTTTTGCCGTGAGATCTGGCTGGAACCCCACGCCAAGCTCGAGGAAGGGGGCAATTGTTCCATTCATCTGCACTGTACCGCTGTCAGGGTATAAGACTCCGGCAAGGATCTTGAGGAGGGTGCTCTTGCCACTCCCGTTTGGCCCGATGACTCCAAAGGTCTCCCCGTGTTTTACGGTGAAACTTATGTCCTGGAGGGCATTGAAGACCTCATATGAATAACTCCCCCCAATCAGGCCTGCCAGGTGCTGGTATATCGTGATCTTCCGTTCATGGGGGATGCGGAACTGCTTTGAGAGGTGGTCGACCACAATGGCATTGTTGTTGTCGCGATTTTTCTTTTTAAGCGAATACTGGGTATCAGCCATTCAGATCACCTCGGCAAAACGCCGTTCGAGGCGTTTGAAAACAGCTTTGCCAACGAGCATCAGGACAGATGCCGCAATGATGATATAGGCAATACTCTGCAGTCCGGGTGGCAGTCCATAGACAAGGAAATTGCGGTAGGTCTCGATCAATACCGTAACCGGGTTCAGGACATAAAACGGGATGTATTGTTGCGGAATTATCGAGATCGGGTAACAAATCGGGGAGAGGAAGAACCCGAGCTGGATGACAACCTCCCAGATCTGGCTTAAATCCCTGTAATAGACATACAGTGCCGCCAGCATGAGGGAGATGCCATATACAATTAAGAAAAAAAATGCATGCGCTATTGGGAAGAAGAGTATATATGGGGTAATATTTGCGCCAAAGATGAATAATAGCGGAATGAGGACACAGAATTCGAGGAGAGAACTGATAAAACAGGAGAGCGTTGATGCCAGGACCAGGATCTGGCGGGGGATATAGATCTTGGTGACGAGACCCGGCCTCCCGACAATTGATTGCATGGAGAGGGAGGTACCATTTGCCAGGAACCGCCATGCTATGATACCGACGAGGATGTAGAGCGCAAAATGTTCCTGGTTGAAACGAAACACATTGGCGAATACGAAGTAGAGGACCAGCATCATCAGGAGCGGGTTTAACAGTGACCATGCAAAACCCAGGGTCGAACTCTGGTACTTGATCTTTAAATCAGTGATGGTCAGGTTCCAGATGAGGTCGCGGTACTGCATAAGCCACATGTTAGAGACTCCGTATCCGGATCTTTCGAATTAGCAGGTTCCTGATAGTATAATCACTCCATTTACTCTTATTTTGCGTGCCGATAAACAGGCCGGGGAGCGACCCCGCATTTTTCAAAGAAATGCCCTGGTTAATGAAATTCCGGAGATGGTCCCGGTTGTACAACAGGTAAAGCATCAGTATTCATTTATTCAATTGCAGATACTATCAATTTTGTTCTATAATTTTTGTGCAGAACAATATTGAACTCATAAAAAGTGAAGGAGATGCAGGCATAAAGGGTTTATAGTATTTTCAACCGGGTTCGTTCAGATTCAGAACTATTCATTTGCGTCGTTTTCGGTTTTTACGCTCTATTGACATCCTCATTTTAAAAACCTTGTCGGATCCATTTCTCTGACAAGGAGGGGTTGCACCCATTCCCTGCCCCGCCCCCCTGCAGGATGGTCTGCAGGCAGGATTGGTCGGGATTCTGTTATTTTTAAAAAGGACGAGGTATAGTCCCTGTCACATTGTAGGGTCGCACACATACGGCTGGGGACCAGTCCCGGGAGGGTCGCGATGAGGAGTCCGGCGAAAGAAGGATAGTATGAGAACGGGAAGGATTTCCAATGAAAATAAATTCGTTATCTTCATGCTTTATGCTCGACCGCACGGCGGTCATGGGTGGTTCCTATGAAAATGATGAAACAAACCTTAATATAAGGAGATTTTGAATGAACATTTTCATGGTTCCGGAGTGAACCGTATTGGTTCATGTCCGTTTCAACAGAGCGTTCTTTAATCATCTTCCCGGCTCCCACGGGTGTATCGATCCCCTGCATTAGCTTCTTCATCATAATGGACCCGCTTCAAACCTCCTTTCTGTTTCAGTAAGGTGAGCATTGGAGTATCGTCCGGAATTACCGGTGATGGTACCGCGACAGGATCCGTGGATATCCGTATATCCCGGCTCGTAAAAAGTTCACAGGAGGGGAGGTGCCCGAGTGGAGTTAGCGCCAGGTTAGTGACAGCCGGCATATCGTATTCTCTCTTGGATCCGACGAAAGATCGTCGAAAATTCCTCTCCAGGGCTCTCATCCGGTTATAACCTGTAATAACAAAGAGGAAGAGAAATAACCGTGCATTTATATGAATTCCCTAGTCAGGCAACCCGCTGTATCAGTTCAAGATAGAGCTTCCGGTACTCTTCGACCATCCTGGCTCTGGAGATATCAGCCCCTCCCGCAGCGACTGCAGCCGCCCGGTATGTTTCGTAGTGATCCATGATGTCCGTGAGCGCATCAGCCAGGTCATCGATGGTATGTGCCTCTACAACCCTGCCACATCCCGTTTCTTCGACATAGGAGGACATGGGGATCGCACGGCTCGTGATCACCGGCCTTCCCGCTGCAAGGGCCTCCATCAGCGAGTTAGGCCATGACTTGACCAGGCCTGCCTGCGATGCCAGGACCACTGCACAATGGCAGCGGGATAAAACACGTGAAACATCCGTTTTTTCCCCGATGACCTCCACCCGGTCGGAAAGCCCGGACCGCTGTATTCTCTCGTCCCACTCCCTGCGGAGTGCCCCTCTCCACAGGCAGACCAGCCGTACCTCCGGAACCCGGTGGAGGAGCTCCAGGAGGAGGTCAAAGCCCTTGGTCCCGAACTGTGCTTCGGTCCATGGTGCCGATCCTGCAAGGATGACGAACTCCCTGTCCGTATCCGGCGGAGAGGAAGGGGTAATCCGGGTGAGATCGATGCCGGGGCGGATAACATGTAAATCTCGGAACCCTTCTTTCCTTAAGGTGTCTGCCTCCTGTTCCGAACTTACCACCAGGGTACAGGAAGGTGCGGTCCGTGGAAGGAGTTCTGCCTCGACCCCGGAGGTGATGGTGTAGACGACCGGTACGGACAGGTTCCGCAGGACGAAAAAGTCAACCAGCTGCGGAAAGAAAACATGGATCAACCCGTTGCTCCTGGCAAATTTTTTCAGGGTCCGCGAGTGCCGCAACCCCAAAAGTCTCACCGGGAAGAACGGTGGAAGCGACCGGAACGCGGACATGCTGAGATAATCGCCTCCAAAGGATTGTCTGAAGTACCCGATCTCGGTGCAGAGGCCGTCGGTCCCTGGGACAGGCGGTTTTCCCGAGGGGGCGATGTACAGTATGTTCACGGGTGCTCCCCCCTGTCGCCCCGGGTGAACCATTTCGGCAGGGAAATACCTTCAGGAGAAAGGAGCAGCAATTTGTCAATCTCCCTGTCCGATAGTTTTCTGATCGCAAGAATCCGGTGTCGTTCCCGGATCATCCGGGGTACTTGTGGTACCAGGGAGAGATAGCCGATGATCGAATCAACGGGATGGCGGTACTGGATGAAGAGTGCCAGTTGCCCGATAAAGAGGTGGTTAAGATGCCGGATAATGAGGGCAAGGGGAATATTTTTTCCGAAGAGCAACAACCGGTTCCTGGTAACGAGCCTGACATATTTCCCGTGGGGGGTACCCGCTCCGTGCCCCTGATGGAGAACCGTCGCAGAGGAAGCGTAGCTGCATGTGTAACCGGAAAGCCTGCCCCTGAGGCCAAGATCGAGGTCTTCAAGGTAGCTCCCGAACTCCTCGTCAAAAACCCCGGCAGTCTCGAGAAACGCTCTCCGGTAGAGTGCAGCCCCGGCACATGCAGAGAGGATCTCACTGGAACAGTCACATCCGGGAACCGGCTGGTCGTGACCTCTCTTCAGGGCCTGACCGTACCAGGTGAGGAGGTCCCCCGTGGTGTCGATGAGCTGCGGGTCGTCCATCCGCAGCATGCAGGACGCGAGACTCCCTACCGTCGGGGGTGAACGGTCCATTGACCTGATCAGCTCACCGAGCCAGGAGGGGGACGGGAGGGTATCGTTATTCAGCAGTACCACGTACTCCCCGGATGAAGCATTAATTCCTGTGTTTGCTGTTTTTGCAAACCCCCCCTGAACGGCCCTTTTTATGATGGTTACTTCGGGGTACTGCGCCTGCACATACTCCACCGATCCATCGCTGGATGCATCATCCACCAGAAGAACCTCAAATGAACGGTATTCCTGCGCCCTGAGTGCATCGAGGCATCCTTTCAGCCAGTGCCGGCCGTTCCAGTTGGGAATAACAACGCTGGCCTTAACGCCCGAAGAGTTCATTCCGGTCCCCGAACCTGCCTGATATCCCGTCCCGCAGTCCCAGTATCAGCGCATTGACGTGTTCACTCCTGCCGGCACCCCGTGCCATCATGATCCTGGCGATCCCCTCTGCGATCCATCGCAGGATAAATAACCCCCTGGTATATCTGAAATGACGGTTGACAAAAAGAAACCTGTTTCTCAGGGTATAATAGCTGTATAAGGTCTCCCTGACCGACGAGCCGGTATCCGTGGAATGCGTTGCCACACAGCCGGTATAAACCGCACATTGAAGCCCACGGGAGCGTAAGCGGGTGCAAAAATCAGCAATCTCCCCGGAAAAGAAATATTTCTCTTCAAGGAGTCCTGTTTTTTCAAATGCCTCCCTACGTCCGATCAGGACGGTCCCGGGGACATAGTCGACAACATTCAGGGCCGGTGAATTGCCTGCCGGCGCAAAAGGAATCCTGGTGTTCGAGTAGATGCCGATGTTCCTTCCTCCGGCATGGATCTTCCCGTGTTCTTCAACGAGGGGTCCCACCACCCCGGTGGCGGGTGAACGGTCGAGGCATTCCAGCAGGTGCATCAGGCAGTCTTCCCTGATGAACGCATCGGAATTTAAAAGCATGATGAACGAATACCCTTCTTTGAGTGCCAGCGATATTCCGGCATTGGCACCTCCTGCGTACCCCATGTTGGCATCATTCCTGACAAGCCGGAATCTGTTCCCGCCTTCCATGAGCCGTGCCAGGTCATCATCCGGCGAATTGTTGTCGACTACAATTATCCCTGGTTTCAGCCTCTCCCAGCCGGAGATCATTTCGACTGAATGCAGCGTATCATCAGCGCTGTTCCAGTTCAGGAGAATGATCGCCAGACATGGAGCGGGATTCATACTTTCGTTCAATGCTAATGTATTGTGTCCTTTTCCATGATATAAACATGATAAGGATCCCGGAAGATACGTGCGGAGGCCCGGCCTGCCGTCATACATTCATGATTCGAACAGCGGCGGGTGAACAGGTCCTGATACACTGGCTGGATTACAGGAAGCCGGGGCACATTTTTTAAATCCGCCGGGGTGTCCTGACCAGGACGCCGGAGTAACCTCAGGTGTTAAGGAGGAAGTTATTTTCAGGGCCCGGGTAGTAGTGCGAAAAATCCGCCTGTAATTCCTGATATGGTTAAAAACGGTGCGCTTTTTTGGGAAATACCCTGCCGGCCCTCTTACCGTTTCCCGTAATTTTTCTCGTAAAATGAGAGGTAATCCCCGGAAATCACCCGTTCCATCCAGCCCGGGTGATTGAGGTACCAGCGGATGGTCGAGCGGATGCCCGTCTCAAAGCTCACTTCCGGTCTCCATCCCAGCTCCTCTTTGATCTTCATGGAATCGATTGCATACCGGCGATCATGGCCGGGACGGTCCTTCACGTATTGTATAAGCGAGTCCTGTATCGCATCGTCACCAGTTTCTTCGCGGAGAATCCGTATCACCAGCCTGACGATATCGATGTTGAACCATTCGTTGTTCCCGCCGATGTTGTACACCTCCCCGACCTTTCCCCGCTGAAGAACCGTCTCTATCGCCCTGCAATGGTCATCCACGTACAACCAGTCCCGGACCTGTTTCCCGTCCCCGTACACGGGTAACGGCTGGTGGTGCAGGGCATGGTGTATCATCAGGGGGATCAGCTTTTCAGGGAACTGCCAGGGCCCGTAATTGTTCGAGCACCGTGTTATGAGGACCGGTATCCCGAAGGTGTCGTGGTATGCCTTTACAAGGAGGTCTGCAGATGCCTTGCTGGCCGAATACGGGCTGTGGGGGTCGAGAGGGGTGGTCTCCCTGAAATATCCTGTCGGACCCAGGGAACCGTACACTTCATCGGTAGAGACCTGCAGGAAACGACTGCCCGGACGCCACCCGTCATCGGTCCGCCAGGATTTTCGGGCAGCTTCAAGGAGGTTGGCGGTCCCGAGGATATTTGTACGCAGGAAGACGAGGGGATCGTGGATGGACCGGTCGACATGCGATTCGGCGGCAAAGTTGACTACGCAGTCCACACCATCATCGGAGAAGATTTCCTGAACAACGACAGGGTCGCCGATATCGCCCTTAATAAATGTGAACCGGTCCTTATAGTCTGAAGGGAGGTCGTTTAAGTTTTCAAGGTTTCCTGCATAGGTAAGGCAGTCAAGGCCGGTAATTTCATCGTCCGGGTGCCGGGCAAGGTACGAATAGACAAAGTTCGAACCGATAAAACCTGCAACGCCGGTAACAAGGAGTTTCATGGAATGACCCCGATCTCATTTAAAAAACGGGATGTCGCATCCTGCCAGTGCGGGAGCGAATAACCGAGCACCTCTTCCGTTCCGAAGTTGTCCAGCACCGAATATTCAGGCCGTTCTGCGGCTGTTTTGAAATCACCGGATTTTGCAGGGATCAGTCTGCCTTTCCACCCTGACTTGCCAAGTATGTACTGTGCCCATTCGAACCGCGAACAGGAGCCCGAATTTGTAATGTGGTAAAGCCCGTATGAACCTGAAGACAGGAGGTCCAGTGTCGCCGATGCAAGGTCGGCGGTATATGTGGGGGATGAGACCTGGTCGTCCACTACTGCCAGTTCGGTCTTATCTGCACTCCATTCCAGGATTTTTTTCACAAAGTTGGAGGGGCCGTTCCCGAACACCCAGCTCGTCCTGATAAGGTAATACCTGTCTGCATGACGGGAGACTATCTCTTCGCCGAGGAGCTTGCTCTGCCCGTAGCGGCTGGCCGGGCCGGGAAGATCTGCGATGGTACAGGGGCGGGCGCTCCTGCCGTTAAATACATAGTCTGAAGAGTAATGGACGAGTACTGCGTCAATCTCATTTGCCGCGAGCGCCAGGTTTTTCACGCCGAGCCCGTTGACCCGGAACGCTTTTTTCCATTCGGTCTCGGCAAGGTCGACGGCGTTGTAAGCGGCACAATTGATGATGATGTCTGGTGAAACGGATGTGATAATATCGTTGACCCGGTTCAGATCAGTTATATCCAGTTCTTTTGACGTGTACGCGCTGTAATAAATGCCCCGCGAGTGGCAGAGCGACGTTATCTCACGCCCCAGCTGGCCTCTGGCACCCGTGACGAGGACCTTCATATGCAGGGCTCCTGAAACGGGGAATCGGTCTCTTCGAGCAACGGAAGACGTGAATCTTTTTCATTGACCCGCACGGAGGATATGCCGTATTTTTCAAGCGGCCATTCAATCCCGAGTGCGGGATCGTTCCACCGGATCCCCGCATCGTATTCAGGGTAATAGAAATCGGTTGTTTTGTACTGTATCTCGGTATGATCCCGGAGTGAAAGGAAGCCATGGGCGAACCCGGCCGGTACCCAGATCATGAGGTGGTTTTTTGCAGAGAGTAAAACGCCGATGGAGCGTCCGTACGTTGGAGACTGCGTCCTGAGATCTACGACCGCATCGAAGATCTCTCCCCTGAGCACCCGGATTAATTTTCCCTGGGGGTGGCGGCTCTGGTAATGGAGCCCGCGGATTACCCCCTTTGATGAACACGAGTGGTTATCCTGCACAAATTCATCAGGTATTCCGATTTTTTCCATCTCCCGGCGGTTATAGCTCTCGAGGAAAAATCCCCGGGACTCCTGAAAGACCATAGGTTCCACAAGAAATACCCCGGGAAGGTCTGTCGGGATTTTCTTCATCTTTTCCATATGCCCCCTCTTATTAATTTTCTGTTCTCCCGGATATTCTGACTATTTTTGTTCAGGAAGAATTTCAGTTCAGGATCATGGCACAACCCAGTCATGGTTATTCGTTTCCGTCTGCAATATCGCGGAGGTACCTGCCATACTCGGTGGCGTTTAACTCCTGTGCCAGTACTTTCAGCTGTGCACTGCTGATATATCCTCTCCGGAAGGCGATCTCTTCCAGGCATGCAACATAGAGGCCCTGTCTCTTCTGGATGGCCTCGATGAAATTGGACGCTTCGAGCAGGGAATCATGGGTGCCGGCATCAAGCCATGCCATTCCGCGGCCAAATACGAGTACGTCCAACTCTCCTTTTTCAAGGTATACGCGGTTTAAATCAGTAATTTCAAGTTCTCCACGTGCGGAGGGGGATAACTGCTCCGCGATCGCGACGACGGAGTTGTCGTAAAAATAGAGGCCCGGGACCGCATAATTTGACTTCGGCTTCGCGGGTTTCTCCTCGATCGAGATGGCTTTGCCGTCGGCATCGAATTCCACGACACCATATGCCCGTGGATCTTTTACATAATATCCGAATATGACGGCACCGCTCTTCAGGGACCCGGCCTTTTTCAGCAGTTCGGAAAAGTGCTGGCCGTAAAAGATATTGTCCCCAAGGACAAGTGCGACGTTATCGGTGCCGATAAACTCCTTCCCGACGATAAATGCCTCGGCAAGACCGCCTGCCCGTTCCTGAACGGCATAGGAAAAAGAAAGACCTATGTGGGACCCGTCCCCGAGGAGTTCCTTATAGAGGGGGACATCTCTCGGCGTGGAGATGATCAGGATGTCCCGTATCCCGGCGAGCATCAGGACCGAGAGCGGATAATAGATGAGTGGTTTATCATATACGGGCAAAAGGTGCTTGGATATTGATTTCGTTACCGGGTAGAGGCGGGTCCCGTATCCCCCGGCGAGAATGATTCCTTTCATAATATATCCTTTCTGTTTCTATGGAATTTTAGTGCTGAATACCTTTTAACATTTTGTAGAACTCTGATCTTTTGGAAAGTAATAATTTCAGGATTGATGTTGTACGGGTGCGTTGATCCGGTCTGGATTCGATCACAGGCAGAGCAGTGGGAGACTCAGATACACTCTATGAAGATATATCTCTCTGATTGAAGTGTCCGGATTCTGAAGGTACCTTCATAAGCACTTCTCTCCTGTCCCGGTAATTTAATTATGGGACATTTCATAATAGTCAATAATGTATATCTGGGGGAAAAGGCTTTTTTTCTGCGTAGTTTTGACAATCCTATGCACGAGCATGCCCGGTATGGCGGTTACGATGCCGGGCTGGAACGCCACGATTCCGGGGATTTCGGACCTTTCCATTTCTGATGACGGTTCGCATGTCATTGTTGGCACCAATACGGGGCAGGCACTTGTCTATGACCGGAACGGAACGGTCCTGTGGGAGACAAAGACCAGGGGTTCGGTACTGACCGGGTGCATCGGGGACGGAACTGCATTCCTCGTTGCCTCCAGGGAGGGCCTGGAACAGAATAAGGGAGAATTACGGCTTTTTTCCTGGAATGGATCCCAGGAATGGTTCTATAACCCGGGCTGGGTCACCGCGATGGGCGTGACCGGAAACAGCATCGTTACCGGTGACCGGCAGGGAAATGTCATCGTGCTTGACAGAAGCGGGGAGGAAGTCGCCCGTTTCAATGATTATCCAAAGATGAATGTCATCTCTGACCTGTCCCTCTCGTCTGACGGAGGATATATTGCATATTCAAACGATGAACGCAACCCCCGGGTCAAGTACGTGACCCTCAGCAACCTTGCAAAAAAGGTGTTTTCAAGCTCGTATACGTATACTTCACTCTACGCCGATAATGAGCCGATCCGGCAGGTTGTCCTCTCGGGTGACGGTGCCTGGCTCGCAACCGCCGGTGGGGAAGGAAACCACGGGCTGCTCGTGTTCTATGCGAAGAACGGGACGAGGATGTGGTCAAAGGACCTCTCACGGATAGGGGATCTCGGGATTGCCGGGGACGGGTCCTCTGTGTATGCAGGTACCGTTGACGGGGATATCAGGGGGTATTCCCGTTCAGGTGACCTTGAATGGTTCTTCTCGACCGGTGGCGGGGTAGGGGCCCTCTCTTTATCAAAAGATGGTGTGCTTGCAGCCGGCAACAGAAACGGAGACCTTTTTGTCTTTACCAGGACGGGAAACCTCCTCTGGAATACGCGGGTCGAGTGCTTCCCGAACGGCGATATCTCGCGTGTAGAGCTCTCCAGTGACGGGAGCGCCCTCGCAGCCTCTTCAAACGACCGCTTCCTGTGGTATTACCCGATAGTGATGGAGCCCGGGATCGTTCTGCCGGAGGTGAATGAGACCATGGTTTCTTCTGTTCCAGTATCGGCGTACAGTCTGCCAGATAATGAGGAGAACCTGACCCATCAGGGGGTGCAGAATGCCAGCCTGACGTTCTCTGAGAAAAGCCTGACTACTCCGGGGGTGAAGGACGTCAGCCTGACGTTCCCCGGGAAGAACCCGGATAATTCGCAGGAGCAGAATGTCAGCCTGACGTTCCCCGGGACGAACCTGACTATTTCACCGGTGTGGCATACCGGCCTGCCCTTCCCTGACAGATGGAATGTAAGCAGGCTCTTCGGGAAATTCTGGTAATATTGCGGTATCGGGTAGCAGCTGGGAAAATTGCGGATTTCATTTTCAGGGTCCCTGGAATAATCTGATCATCTGAAGTTGACTATTTACTGTTAGAATACTGTCATGCATCAGTGTATTGTTAAATGAAGACCCTCACGATCCGCGATGAAACCTATCACCCGCTTCTCTCCATGAGAGAGAAAGACGATAGCTTTTCAGACGCGATTGACCGGTTAATAAGAAAAAAAACCGGGATATCCGTGAATATGCCGGAGCGCTGAAAGATTCAAAAATTATTGACGATCTGGAATCTTTTACAGGAAATATGCGCCGGTCCGGTAAGGCGAGGCTGTGATCATTCTCGATACCTCATTCCTGATGGATTTTTTCAGGAATGAACGACTGGGTACCGCCATTCCGGATGACTTAAAAGCTGCAGTGACCGTGATATCCTATTACGAGATAATGGCCGGGGTACGGCGGTTGAAATCACCGAAAGAAGAGAAATTTTTCACTCACTTCTTCTCTGATATTGAAATACTTGAATTCACTCTCCCGGCGGCAGAGATCGCCAGTGATATCGGAGCACGGATGGCCTCGCATGGAAACAGTGTCAATGCATTCGATATTCTTATCACCGGGATAGCGCTTGCCCATCACAGCCGGGAAATTCTCACTGCGGATCCTGATTTTTGGGAGATTGCGAAGTATTCAGGAATTGATGTCAGAGCGTACGACCGGACCGGCGAGGGGATATAACAGGATGTCCACCATGCAGTATGAGGCATTACCGTCGCCGTACGGGTTTTTTCACTGGCATATTTTTTGCCGGTTTCAATGTGGTCCTGGCATCAGTCCCTGAGAAAGACTTTTTATCAGGCGTCGGTTGTCACTCCGGTTGTTATGGATTTTTCACGGAGGTCAGAGGAGAGACCGTTTCTTACCTGGGTATCTGAAAAATCCTGGCAGATATAATTTTATGCTGGTTCAGAGGTAACTGATAACAGGAGTTGAGCAGGGTATTTTTCCCGTTATTCACTACCCGGAGTTGTTACAATTCCGGCGCAGAACAATTCCATGCAATGAAAGAATCTCATTGAATGTTTCATATACGGGGAAAATCCGATAAAATCAGGCTAAATGTGATAGAATGGATATTTCAGTTATTGGTACCGGGTATATCGGGTCAGTTACCGGGGCATGCTTTGCAGAGATGGGGCACCGGGTTACGTTTGTCGGCCGGGATAAAAATAAACTGAATTCGATTCATTCAGGAATCAGCCCGATATATGAGCCGGGCCTGGATGAATTATTAATGAAAAACAGGGAAAAAATCACCACGACAACTGATCTGACGAATGCAGTCCGGAACAGCGATCTCACTTTTATCTGTGTCGGGACCCCTCCACAACCCGACGGGTCCAGTGATCTAAGCCAGGTTATCGAGGTCTCAAACACTATCGGTCGGGCTATCGGTCCCGATGAACGGTACCATACGATAGTAATGAAGAGCACCGTTCTCCCGGGCACAATTGAGAATGTCGTTATTCCGATAATCGAGAAAGAGTCGGGGAAATTGGCTTTTATTGATTTTGGAGTTGCATCAAATCCTGAATTTTTAAAAGAAGGGACCGCAGTTGAAGATTTTTTCCATACAGACCGTGTCGTGATAGGGTCAAATGACGATGCTTCAGGAAAAATTCTGGAGGAGTTGTACCGGCCCCTCCATGTGCCAGTCTATATCACAACAGTCAGGACCTCTGAAATGATAAAATTCGCAAGCAATGCATTCCTTGCGACAAAAATAAGTTTTGCCAATGAAATAGGCAACCTGTGTAAAGTGCTCGGGATAGACAGCGAAGCGGTTTTCGAAGGTGTCGGGCTTGACACGCGGATCAATTCCAAATTTTTCAGGACCGGGATAGGATTCGGGGGGTCATGTTTTCCAAAAGATGTGTGTGCACTCATCGCCCATGCCGAACAACTGGGAATAAATCCAAGAATTCTTCATTCGGTTATCGAGACGAACGATGATCAACCAAAACGCATGGTCTCTTTATTAAAAATGCACCTTGACCCCCGGGATCATTCCATTGGTATCCTCGGACTTGCGTTTAAACCCGATACCGACGATGTGCGTGAAAGTCGTGCGGTACCTGTAATTGACCTGCTCCTTAATAATGGCGCCAGCGTTATGGCGTATGATCCGGTTGCAATGGACAATTTCAAAAAATTATACCCCGGAATCCGGTATGCCGGGTCGGCATCCGAAGTCCTTTCATCCGATGCCATATTGATCGTGACTGAATGGGAAGAATTTGAACACCTCGATTATTCCGGGAAAATTGTGATCGACGGCAGAAGGATAAAAAAAGCCGAAAGAGAAGCCAGGATCTATGAAGGAGTCTGCTGGTGATGGAAGTCACAAAGGCAATTATCCCTGCAGCTGGTCTTGGGACCCGTTTTCTCCCGATCACGAAGTCCATGCCCAAAGAGATGCTTCCAATCGTCGACAGACCAGTTATTCATTTTGTTGTCGAGGAAGCTATCCGGTCAGGTATTGAAGATATTATCATTATCACCGGGAGGGGGAAGAGGGCCATAGAAGATTATTTTGATGCATCCCCTGAGCTTGAAATGCACCTTGCATCGCACAAGAAATTTGATTCCTTAAAAATCCTGGAAGATATTTCATCGATGGCGGGTATCCATTACATCCGGCAAAAGGAACCGCTTGGCCTTGGAGATGCCATACTGCGGGCTGAAAAACATATCGGGGACTCGCCGTTTGCCGTGCTGCTCGGCGATGACATCGTGAAGAATTCGGTCCCGTGCTGCGCCCAGCTCATAAAGATCTATGAACGGTTCCACTCTTCAGTTATCGGGGTCGAGCCGGTCCCACGGGAAAAGCTGAGCAGCTATGGAATTATACGGGCAGACCCGATCGAAAAAGGCCTCTACCAGATCTCCGATATCATTGAAAAACCACATCCTGATGATGCTCCGTCGAACCTCGGTGCAATCGGGAGATATGTGTTTACTCCGGCACTCTTCCGGTGCCTGAAAAATACCGCGAAAGGGGTAGGGAATGAAATTCAGCTGACTGATGCAATCAGACTGCTCCTGGATTCTGAAAAAGTAATCGGGTGCCATTTCGACGGGAAACGGTACGATACCGGCGACCGGCTGGGGTATATCGAAACGGTGCTTGATTTTGCACTCGAAGATGCGAGGATGAATAAAGCCCTGACAGAGTACATTAAGAAAAAGAAATTTGTATAATGGCCTTTTGACCTCCCCACCAAGGGTTATCACAATGTTCTTTGACCGGAGAGTGTGACCATGAAAGTAACCATTGATCCAGAGGCCGACGCCCTGTATATGCGCCTGTCTGATACCCGAATCCATGATTCTGAAG
>JBFYKV010000137.1:0-17519 GCA_041305745.1 Methanoregulaceae archaeon
TTACTTCGCTGTTTGCCGCCCAAATATTGGGTTGTGAAGTGCTTGAGCCGTATGAATCGAAAGGCTCACGTACGGTTCTTGGAAGGGGGGAACAGGGTAACTTGTTCTCCCTATTCGACTAAGTACGACAATCCTGAATTTGTGTATATCGAAAATTTGGAAAGATTCAATAAAATTGAACAAATAGAAGGACAGCATCCACTTTTAAAAGATCATCACCGCCTAAAAATCAGCGGCAGATCCTTTTCTAAAGGTATTTTAACCCAAGTATTGAAACAATCTGAGCCGAAACATCCGAAAGGTTCTGCAATTTTTTGGATTGACCTTAAAAGTAATCCCGATTTTAAAAATGTGGATTTCACAGATTGGTTAGAAGTATTTGATAAAGATAATAAGATGGTTTTTAGAGGGCTCATAAAAAATTATGATCCTTCAGAATCATTCGGAATAATTAACTCTCAAGGTTTTTCATTGAAATTAGAGAATGAAAAACTATCAGCTGAATTCATTGGTATGGATATTGAAGCTTTAGCTCTATTAACCCAATCAGCAGGCCTCATTCCTCAAGGACTTCCTTACAATAAGACAGAACGAGAATTTATTGTTATTTTACCCATTCAAAATTTAATAACGAATGAAAATTTTACAATAGGAAATGTCAATTTTTATCAAGATTTTATAAATTTAGATGATTCAATTATTCGAAAAAGCAATACCGGCAGAAATCATGTTGCATGGAATGGCAACTTTCCAAGGGCCAAAACTATTATCAAGGCGGCAACCTTTTTTGACGCAATCATTCAGGGATATAACGAAATATCAAAAGCACTTGATATAATCGCGTTTCGCACGGATCTCTCCTTTCCATCTATTACTATTGAAAATCGCCAATTTAATCTTCGATTTAGTTATTACAAATATTTATCGAAAGTTAAAATCACCAAACTTGTATATTGTAGAGAGTTGAATTCAAATTCTTGTACTTTTTTCAATATTGAGTCAATCAGAGAGAACATCTTGTCGTTAAATGTGGAATCTCAAAAGTTTTTTGAAGAATCAATTATGTTATTTAATGATTTAATTTCAAAAAATGAGCCAACTAGAAAGGAAAGAAACCTTCTTCAGGTACTCCATTGGATAAGACGATCAATTCAAGAGGGAAATGAAAAAGACAAATTTCTAGGTCTCTGGATTGCATTCGAATTTTTATTAGGAGGAGAAGATTTTGAAAAATTATTCTCAGAAGACGAGAAGACAAAATTAAAGGTTCTCATGGATATTTCGGATTTACCCGAAAATAAAAAGGAAGCAATTAAATCAAAAATTAATATGATAAATGATATGCCGTTGATGGAAAAATTCAAACAATTAACTGCGAAACTAAAAATAGAGTTCTCCGATGATGAATTAAAGATGTTATCACGGATGCGAGTAAAAAGAACAGATATTATTCATGGAAAACAGGATATTTCTTTGAACGATGAAGAATTAAATAAAATGAGAACTATCCTCGAAAAAATATTAATCGGAAAAATTAGTTCTCATCAATGTTAATAAAACCCATAATTCCAATATCGGCCATCAAGTTCGCTCCCTCGTATCCTCACTCCACTTCGTTCCGTTCTGAGCCTCCTCCGTTCAGATCATACCCTGGTTCTTCTGACTTTACCGGGGTGATAATGACGGTTAAGACTTCGTCGCGATGCTCCTCGTCATCGCCTGTTAATCTCGCTGGCAACCGGGTATGTTGACGCCGTTGCCGTTGCGGTAGGTAAAATCGCCCGCTTTCCGCTAACCGCTAGCGAGCTACCTGTAGAGGCCGAGGCTCGCTTGAGGTCGTGCCACCTACGACGGCCCGAGTGAGCAGGATAAAGATAGGATGGGGGAGTACCCGACACAGTGACAAGGCAACTGATTAGGAACGCTTGCTTAAATCTCTCTTTATTTGCTCTAATTCGACAGCAAATATCTTCTCTATACTTTTTTTTGTCTCTAAAAATGAATAATTACTATCGATAAAAATTGCACCTATCAAAGCCTCAACGGTATCGGAATAATACGTTTCTGCTCCTTCTCTCAATTTTGCTTCTGAACCTACATTGTGGAAAAATAATTCATCATCAAGAAGACGGAGGTGTTTCCCAACTTCAGCTAATTTCAAGTTATTTTCCAAATCCTTTTTTGATATGGTGATATCACCTTTGGAATTTACTCCCTTATCCATGAGCAACAAGATAAATCCAGCCTTTAAAATTGCATCACCGAGTGTCGCATAAGTTTCCTGATGCGGACAAATCCTTGCCCCAACGGGTTTCACTTTCTCCACGTTTGAGAAAGTTGAGTGTGTTAGGGCTCGATACAATTCTTTTCGATTATTGAATTTGTATCCTAATTGCTTTTCGAGGGCTTGGATCTTGGCTTGGTCCATAGTAGGATGATAGTCCGATGTGAATAAAAATCAAACTAATAGAAGCGCTTTCTATAACAAGGTGAAATAGTAAGTCCAGGACAACAAGAACAACCAGCGACGGAGACGCCCGGTTACGGCCGGCAGGGCCGTCGCGGCGTCGAGGTGCGAAGAGAAGTCTTCGCAGATACAACGCTTTCGAGAACAATCATTGGGACCATCCTCCGTGATACCGAGAGTGAACCCTCCTTCGCCCCCCCGGAACCACAAACCTAAAAACATTGAAAGATCATTTGGAAGTATGAAAGAACGTATCTTCTTAATTATTGCCTGTGTTGTGTTCGCCCTTCTTGTAGCAGGGTGTACAAGCCAGCCGGCAACTCCGGCAACGCCGACTGCAACACCGTCGCCAACCGAAACAATGGCAATTGTGACACCTCCCGCTCCGATCATTGACCCCGATCTGCTCGGAACCTGGTCGCTGAAAGAGATTGCACTGCAGGGCGGGAGTGCACCACTCATGGTTTTCAACTCCCCGATTACCGCAACCTTTGATGCCCAGGGGAACCTCGGCGGCAATGGCGGGTGTAACGTATACAGCTCACAGTACACCATAAGCGGCGGAGTGAGCGCATTTGGAAAAGAGATATCGATCGGTCCGATCATTTCAACGATGATGTACTGCGAGAGCACGAGCAGCATGGAGACCCAGTACCTGGAGGTCCTGCAGACGGTCACGAGTTACTCCGTCGTCAACCCGACAACCCTGACCATGAGGGACAACCTGGGAAGTGTGCTGACATTCACACAATAATCCGGCTGCTTTGAATTAATTGGAAAATTAAAATCCTCTTTTTCACTGAACGTGCGGGCAGGTCAGGTGAAGGATCCCCACTCTGTTCCATGAAAATGAACGGACCTGGTCAGTGGATGCCCCTGGATGAGAAAGGAACTTTAATCCTTTTTCCTTCAAAAACGATGAACATCGCGGAACTTGAAGTACAACACGGGAAAAAACAATAATATTCGTTACCCCTGCTTTTCAACTCTGCTTAAGGAGTGGGATTACTTCGGTTCCTATCATTCTTCAGGCGTTTCGGGTTCGGCAGGTTCACAAATCAGACTCCCTGCCTGAATCAGTGAAGGGGGAACCCGTATATGTCCTCCCATTTGAGCTGGCTCATCGGGGTATATTTCGGTATTTTAAACGCATCTTCATAACTTGTCACCGCGAGTGGAGTCCAGCTCTTCCATGCCGGGACCTTGAATCCCTCGTCATAGCTCTTGACCGCATACGGGGTCCAGTTTTTCCAGGTCGGAACCCTGAACCCTTCGTCATAACTTGCGACCGCGAACGGCTCCCATGTCTTCCATGCCGGGACGGCAAACGCAGACTCGTAGTCCGGGTAGCTTATCGGTACCAGGCTGTCAAAGAAATCTGACGAATAGGCCGAAACCGGCACCATTATAAGGATAATTCCAATAAGGACAAGGATCAGTTTTCGCATCTTCGGGCACCTCAGTCTGAACACTTGTCAAGTGGCACGATAAAAGTTGGTTTTGATGCAAATTCCGGTCTTAAACGGAATTATATGGCCCTTTTCATGCAATCCGGGCATTCCAGGTGAAATTTTAAAAAATATTTCAGGGTTGAATTGCGTACCCGAAAAACGTCACGGGGTCGGGGATTTTCAGAACGAGGCATAATACAATATTTATCGGTTTTTTTGGTTCAGTGGAAAACTGTCCCTGGCCCTCACTACTCCTGCTTATTTATTACCATTTGGGTTTCGACGCAAGCAGGTTTTACCTGGGATTGCCATTAATGACCCTCCTCTTCAACATCATTTAAGCCACGTTTTGAAGGGGGGATGAAGTCCCTCATCCAGACCGGTATCATGTGGTAAGGAATTTTTGTGGGGATCTCATGGAATTTTTAATTCTCTGTCGGTCCACATTCCTGCAATGGTTACATGCCTCCCGCATACTCCTTGCAAATGTGGCCAGTTCATCGTGCGTTGACGGTTGTACTGCGATGCTTCTCCCTATAATATCAACAATTCCCGATCCGACGATCACGGCATCTGCACCGGCAACGGCGAGCGGCATGACGTGGCCGGGCGAGGATATCCCAAAACCTACCGCGAGCGGAACCGCCGTGTGTGACCGTAAATCCCGGACAAACTCAAGGGTCGCGGGAGATACCTCCGTTCGAACTCCCGTCACCCCAAGAACCGAGACAAGGTAGAGGAAACCGGCGGATTTTTGCAGGATCATGTCCCGCCGGTGCTCACGTGTTGTCGGTGCTATTATGAATATCTGGTCAATCGCATTCTTTTCGGCATTAAGACGCGCTTCTTCGCACTCTTCGGGTGGCATGTCCACCACCAGCACCCCGTCGACCCCTGCAGCGGCAGCGTCCTCATAGAAACGTGAAATTCCCCGTGCCATGAGATGGTTCGCATAGGCGAGCAGTACAACCGGCGTTGTGTAATCCTTCCGGATCTCTTTTACAAGTTCAAATACCCTGTCCTGTGTCATCCCCCCAACAAGCGCACTTTCGTGGGCACGCTGTATTGTTGGTCCGTCTGCAAGCGGATCGCTAAATGGGATGCCTATCTCAAGAATGTCTGCACCGCCATCAATCAACGCCCTTGAAGCGGAGAGTGTGGTAGCAACATCGGGATAACCGGCAACAATGTATGCAATAAATGCAGGGCGTTCGAGGGACCGGAAAAGATCGTCGATCCTGCTCATATGGCCACGCCCCTCAACCGTGCAACCTCGTGCACGTCCTTGTCGCCCCTTCCAGAAAGGTTGATGACGATGATGTCATCTTTCCGGCAATCCCTGCTGAGTTCCACGGCATAGGCCACGGCATGGGATGACTCCAGCGCAGGGATAATCCCCTCGGTCCTCGAGAGAAGGAAGAATGCGTCCAAAGCCTGGTCATCGGTCACGGCATGGTACTGCACCCTCCCCTTTTCCTTGAGCATGCTGTGCTCAGGGCCGACTCCCGGGTAATCAAGGCCTGCAGACACGCTGTGGGTCGGTAAGACCTGGCCGTCGCCGTCCTGCAGCAGGTAGGAGAGGGCTCCGTGCAGGACCCCGTGGCTCCCTGCACAGAGGGATGCTCCGTGTTCGCCTGGATCCATACCTTTTCCGCCGGCTTCGACCCCGTACAGACTGACCGGGTCGTTAAGGAACTGGTGGAATATGCCGATTGCATTGGAACCACCTCCTACGCACGCGATGACCGCATCAGGGAGACACCCCTCGTGTTCCAGTATCTGTTCCCGGGTCTCAACACCGATAACCGACTGGAAGTCCCGTACCATCTCAGGGTAGGGATGGGGACCGACGACCGAGCCAATCAGGTAGTGGGTATCCTGCACATTGGCAACCCAGTCTCTCAACGCTTCGTTTATTGCATCTTTCAAGGTTTTTGTTCCGTTCTCTACCGGTATCACCTTTGCACCGAGAAGCTGCATACGGAATACGTTCAGCTGCTGCCGTGCGATATCAGTAGAACCCATGTATACCTCGACAGGAAGACCAAGTGCTGCACCTGCAATGGCCGTCGCTACCCCGTGCTGGCCGGCACCGGTCTCTGCAATGAGCCGTGTTTTTCCCATGTACCTGGCAAGGATTGCCTGTCCGAGAGTGTTGTTTATCTTATGTGCCCCGCCATGGAGGAGGTCCTCGCGTTTGAGGTATATCCGGCACCCGAGAAGTCCTGAGAGATTTTTACAGAATGTCAGTCTTGTCGGTCTTCCGGCATACTCCGTCAGCATAGAGGAAAGGGTCTTCTGACACCCCTGGTCGCCTTTAAACTTCGTGTATGCCTCCTCGAGCTCTTCGAGCGGTCCCATCAGGGTTTCGGGCACGTATTGCCCGCCAAAATCTCCAAATCTTCCCTTTTTCATAGTATCCCCCTCCGGTGAAGCGGACCGCAAAGGTCAGTTTCCGGAAGGTGTGGTCGTCCGGGAAAGGCGTTGACAGATGATGATACATCAGCATCGTGACACTCTGCCCCCTGGATTGTCCCTGTCACATTTCCACCGTTGAATACCGGTGCACGGAATAACTGCCCCGTCAAAATACGAGGTCTGTATGCATCCGGTATCCCGTTTACACTTTTACGCAGGCCCGGTTCCCGGGAATGAGTGAACAATGCCATATCAGTTGCCAGGGAACGTATCCCGGTGTTGAAATATGCATCTCCCGGATGGCGTATCCTGGAAATTTTTACGCGTATACAAATCCCTCCAGCTTTTTGCCCGGTTGATGTGATCCCATCAGCGATGAACCGATGAGGAACGCATCGCAGTAATCTTTCAGGTACCTCACGTCGCATGGCCAGTGCATTCCGCTCTCGGAGACTAAAAGCCGGCCTTCTTTGCGGACCAGGCTTCCCAGCATGAGCGTGGGCCTGATACTGACCTGCATGGTCGAAAGGTCCCGGTTGTTGATTCCGATAATTGTCGCATCTGTTTTCAAGGCATTTTCAGCCTCTTTCCTGTTCCTGACTTCAACAAGCGGTTCGATATCCAGTTCATAACACCGGGTAACGAAATGCGAAAGACGCTCTTTCAGGACTCCTGCAAGTAAAAGCACAGCGTCTGCACCCATTGCGAGTGTTTCGTCCAGCTGCTGTTCATCGATGATGAAGTCCTTCCGAAGCACCGGAACGTCGACGGCATTCCGTACAATCCGGACGTCATTTCCCGAACCGCAGAAATAATCCGGTTCGGTAAGGACAGAAAGTGCAGTACATCCCCCGGAAGCCAGTTCACGTGCAAGGGTCCCGGGCTCTGAACGGGTCCTGATAACGCCCCTGGACGGTGATGCGAACTTCAGCTCGGCAATCACGGCATTTTTGTTCGGATACGCAGCGTTTGTTGCCAGTATTGCATCTTCCAGGCTTCTCCGCGGACCGCGTGAAAATTCTCCGGTGATGGCAGGCATTTCCGCCACTCTCCGGGACGTGGCGGCCAGTATCTCGTCAAGAATCATTGTATTCCCCGGTGTAGTGTATAAGGGAGTCAAGAACGGCCTCTGCCCTCCCGGAATCGACGGACCGGGCAGCGCACCGGACTCCGTCTGAAAATGTTGCCGATTTTCCGCCAAGGAAAATTGCAGCCCCTGCATTGAGAAGTACGATATCCCGTGCCGGGGAATACTTCCCCTCAAGAACTCCCCGGATGATCCCGGCGTTTTCCTCCGGACTTCCCCCGAGGAGGTCGCTTTTTACTGCAGCAGGTATTCCGAAGTCCTCGCAATGGAGTGTATAGGTACTGACTGAACCCATGTCCAGTTCTGTGACCCGCGTCGGCCCTGTCGTCGTTATTTCGTCCATCCCGTCACCATGGACGACCATCGCCCTGTGAACCCCCAGTTCGGCGAGAACAAGCGCAATTATTTCTGTTAATTCAGGATCATAGACGCCGAGCAGCCGGGCCCCTGCGCCTGCAGGGTTTGTAAGAGGTCCGAGAAGGTTAAATAGGGTCCTGATCCCGAGCTCCCGTCTCACGGCGGCCACTCCTGCCATCGCAGGGTGATAGAGCGGAGCATAAAGAAAGACCATTCCCGCCCGCTGCAGTACCTGTACCGCATGTTCTGGAGTCATCTCAATAGTAACCCCGAGAGCCCTCATAACATCAGCCGAGCCGCACCTGCTGCTCACGCCCCGGTTCCCGTGTTTGACGACCGGGACTCCTGCCCCGGCAGTGACTATCGCAGAGGCCGTGCTGATATTAAAACTCCCGGAACCATCCCCGCCTGTCCCGCAGGTATCAACAAGCTGGTGTACTCCCGTAACTGCCGGAAGGGGCACTACAAACTCCTGCATGACCCGGGCACACGCGAGTAACTCCTGGTAAGATTCTCCTTTTATCTTCATGGCTGCCAGAAAAGCCCCCGTCTGTGCAGGGGTGGCAGATCCTGCCATTATCGATCTCATAACCTGGTATGCCTGGTCCTGAGAGAGGTCCATACCACAGGTAATTTTCGAAATGACCTCCTGCATCATGTAAAACCCCTGTTATTATCAAGGAAACGGGCAATCAGGCTGTCCCCGTCAGGAGTAAGTATACTCTCGGGGTGAAACTGCACACCGGTAATCGGGTAACGGATATGACGGACCCCCATTATACAGCCGTCATCCAGACTTTCTGCGCAGATTTTCAGGTCTTGTGGTAAGGACCCTCGTTCTGCCACCAGAGAATGATACCGGCCGGCAGGAAACGGGTTTGGCAATCCTGTAAAGATCCCGCGGCCGTCATGTAAAACCCGGGTTGTCTTCCCGTGAACGAGGTGTTCCGTCCTCCGGATAACTCCGCCGCAGACCAGGCAGATCGCCTGGTGTCCGAGGCATACGCCGAGGGTAGGGATATCAGGGCTTAATTTCTTCAGCACCTCAAGACAAAGTCCCGAATCCTCCGGTTTACCAGGTCCAGGTGAAAGAATAATCCTGTCGAAGTCCATATCAGGGAGTTCCTTATACGGGGTATCACAGGTAACGACGAAGGGTTCTGCCCCGAGCGAGCCCACCTGCTGGACAAGGTTGTAGGTGAAACTGTCATGGCAGTCGACAACAAGGACTTTCATGAACTGGTCCCCCCTGCTGCAGAAAGCGCTTTGATCATGGCTCCCGCCTTCTGTTCCGTCTCCTCCCATTCCCTTGAAGCGACCGAATCTGCCACAATACCCGCACCTACCTGCAGCGAGGCAAGTCCTTCGCTGACAACGAGTGTCCTGATGGCAATGGCGAATTCGAGGTCCAGGTTAAAACCAACATACCCGACGGCGCCTGCATAGACGTCTCTCCCGGACGGCTCAAGCTCACTGATAATCTGCATGGCCCGGATCTTGGGTGCCCCGGTTACAGTTCCCGCAGGGAAACACGAGGAGAGTGCTTCACATGGGTGGAGAGACTCTTTTAAGTCACCATTCACCGTGGACACAATGTGCTGCACGTGTGAGAATTTTTCCACTGCCATGAACTGGTCAACGCTGACCGACCCGAACCTGCACACCCGTCCCACGTCATTTCTCGCGAGGTCGACCAGCATCGTGTGTTCTGCCCTCTCCTTTTCGTCCCTGAGAAGTGCATCCTCTAATTCCCGGTCCTCTGCCGGGGTCTGCCCCCGCGGTCGTGTACCTGCGATGGGAACGGTAGTTACCCGCCGCTTGTCTACCCTGACAAGCATCTCGGGAGATGAGCCTATCACCTGCATATCGCCAAAATTGAAGTAGTACATGTAGGGGCTGGGATTAATTCTCCGGAGGGAGCAGTAAATGGCAAACGGATCTCCCTCAAATTCACAGTCGATCCTCCTGGAGATGACCGCCTGAAAAATATCCCCGGCCCTGATATACTCCTGAACGCGCTCCACCATACCGGTGAATTCCGGCTGGCTTATGTTTGAACGTATACGGTCCAGGTTTACCATGGAAGCGGGTCTTTCTTCTCCGGGACTCCCGTTTTCAATTGCCAGTATCCTGCCCCGTAAGGCAAGGATTTTTTCATGACACTGAAGGTATTCATCGCAGGGATCTGTTGTCCCTGTTACCAGTGCGTTGCAGATGATGCGGAGTACTCCGGCAAGGTGGTCAAAAGCAACATACTCCCGTGACAGCATAAAGCGGGCCATCGGGAGTGTGCCTGTTTTCAAAGGGCCGAGGGCGGGCTCAAGCGCCTCTGCGAGTTCATATGTGCAATATCCTGCCAGTCCCCCGGAAAATCCCGGAATTGGGGGCCCTTTCACAACAAGACGTCCAAGGATATCCCTGATACTTTCGACAGGGTCATGCCCTGAAACATTTGAGAATAACGGTGCTATTTCATCGTTTCCTTCGAACCGGACAGTTTTGCCTATTGAAAAGACAAGTTCCGGTTGTAAACCGATGAATGAATACCGGGCATCCCTCATGGGTCCCTCCATGGATTCGAGGAGGTATCCGGACAGCGGTGTGAGCCCTGCAAAGAAATCCGGGGGAGAACGTGCAGGTAATGGCATTTCAAGGCAGAGAGGGATAATTAACGGTCTTTTCTCTCCTTCTGTGAGAGATAAAAAATCAGCCCTGGTCATGGTTAATGCGGCATTATGAGATATGCCGCTGTCTACCAGTCCACTGGCATCACCACGGAATATGTATCCGGATAATGACCGGTGTGTAGTTCAGTATGGCCCATATAAGAGGTCATACAGAATATAAGGTATGATCATATTTATACATTGATGTATAATAATGGCATTCAAAGAACAAAAGAGTCCATTTTTTTATGAACACGATCGAAAAACAAGGTGCCGGTCGGGACCGGGGGATCAGTCAGTATTCCTGATAAACGCCCCGTGGTTGTCAGCGGTGGTGATAAAAACCGATCCCGCCAGATCGCCCAGTGTATCCCGTGCTACCCGCTCAAGATCAGAGGGAGAGGAATCGGTAACCGCAAATACCGCAGGACCGAATGAGCTCATTCCTGCACATGGAGCGCCAGCGGCGCGCAGGGATCGGATCAGCTCCGGGATTACCCTGTCCTGAAGCGAGATCTCCACTTTTTTGAACCCAAGGTTCTGGGTCTTGTTTATCCCCCGGGAAAAGAGATCAAGGTCGTGATGTGCGATACCCGGTAATATGCGCATGAGCACTTCCCTGCATAAGGATCCCACCTCGTCCTCGGGAACAGGACAGTATCGTGAAAAAATATCCTTTTCCTCGTGGCCTTGTACCTTCGACAAGATTTCAGGAATGACCAGCAGAATCTGCCATTCTTCCGGGAACGGGTGTCTTGCTGTAACTGGGGGTGGCTGCACACCACGTGACGCTGAGGAAGGAGAAAATTCCTTTTTTTCACAGTTTTCCCCGAAATAGTGCCCCCCATCAACCAGGAATCCACCATATTCAAATGCACCGGTTCCTATACCCGAGGTCCCGCCTCTCCCGGTAACTTTCGCTATCTCTGCCGGGGACATATCGATCTGGTAGAGCCCGGTTACCGCCCGTGCTGCAGCGAGTGCCAGTGACGTCCCGGCCCCCAGTCCGGAATGGAGGGGTAATGACTGGTGGATTGTGACAAGGGCCCCGCTGGAGATGCCTCCGTATTCAAGTATCGCCTTTACAGATTCCAAAGCCCGCTGGTTCATTTCAGGATCACCACCCTGAATGGTTACCCGGGGGGCAAACCGGGCTTCGACAATGGTGGACGGATGTGCCAGTGCAATTCCCATCCCCCCGTCCACCCGTCCAAGTCCGCCATGAAGATCTATCAGCCCGAGGTGAATACGGGCAGGTGCCTTTACAAGAACCCCGGCATTACGGGTAAACGACCTGAGAGGGAATGTCTCCTGTATCTTCATCAGGGGGATTTCTTTGTGGATAATACGGTATGTACGGGTGAGAAGGGATTCGCCCGGGGGGATCTGAAACGTTTTGCTCATTTCATTGTCTGCAGGCACAAGAACAATATCAAGAAGCTCTCTCCGGGCCTCGATCCTATGGCAGGCGAGTATTCTTCCGATAGGAATATCGGCTCGCAACAGGTCTGCCTGCCATTCCGGTTGAAGTCGTGAGAGCGGGGTTTCTGATACCGCGTGAAGAAGGACCTCTTGAGTTCCTGAATTTTTTATATTCACGACCCTGAAATTGATCGTTTCCCCTGAAGGGATGCCCAGGGATTCCTGCTGGCCGGTATCTGCCTGCACTATCTCCTGTAATAATGTTGAAATGGCGATTTTTTCCCCGCAATATGCCTCAAGAAGTGCTGTCACCGAGCCATCAGTGGTAAGAAGGATCTTCTGTACTGTTGAAAGAGGGCCCACCTCCTTCTCAATCTGGCTTATCTTTATGCTGGCAGGTATTGTTTCCACGGGCATCCGATAACCTCCGGGTATTGTGCAGTGCTCCCTTTATGCATGATTGACTTATGACGTATAAAACTGGCAGATGAGAGTTCCGGAACAGTGATGATTTCTTCGTATCCTACCCACAAAAAGGAGAAATGGGAACAACAGGATCTATAGAGAGGTATAGTGATAAATTCTAAATGAAGTGAGAATGATGTAGAGTGTATAAGAGTTCATGCATAATATCCTCCCGGATGCGTTGCCGGGGGCGTGGAGCAGGGATTACAGGGCCAGGGAAGTCAGATGACCACAAAAGAGACAATAATCAAGGAACTCGGTGAAGAGGAACTCATTCTCCCGGTCCTTGTGAACAATGCACTTTCAGCGAATGACCGGATAAAATATTTTTTCACGGTTCTGCAGACCGCCCAGTCCCGTGCTAAAAATCCCCAGCGGGAGTTTCCGAATTTACGCGAGGAGCGGGAGACATCAGGCATCGATAATCCGGATTTTGACCGTGTTGTGCCCGACTCCACTGAGATATCTCCGGGAATGTTTCGGATACCCCATGCAGAAGAGATCTTTTCTGAAATAAAAAAATGTATGAATGAGATGTCACTGCCGGTTGTTTCAGGAGGCCGGGGAAAAGACGAGGTATTTAATGATCGCCTGGTATCCCTTCTCAGGAATATCCCCTCAGATGAGGGTGAAATGGTCAGTGATTCGACAATCCAGGTAATCACATCAGGAAATTTGGAAGAGGGTGACAGCCTCCACCAGCTTGTGATGGACATGCACCGGGCACTCAACCGCCTGCAGGGAGAGTTATCAAGCGAGGTCATTGACGGGGCAATGACCTACCTGCTCGACGACGATGACCGGGGCCTTGTAAAGGCATTTATGAAAGGACTCGGGAGGACAAAGCCGTTGAAATTTGATCATCCCGGCTTAGGGACGACCGCGACACGAAGCGGTCCGAAACTGGTAATCCAGAATGATATCGGGATGACCGATGCCCATGTAATGGTAATCAATGTCGAGGGCATGACCGTTTCGGTCATTTATACTGACATCCACATGCCCCGTCTGCAGTTCTTTATCAGCCTGTTTGATGCATGGAAGGTCAGGTGGGAGGATACGCTTTCCCGGCGCGCCGGGGATGAATTTGAAAAAAATGTCTACCACCTTGCGGTCGGGAAATACACTGCATCAGGACGAAATGATCTCGAAGCGTTCCTTGACCATCTCGGCTCAAGGATTGTCTTTTTAATCGACTGGAACCGTGCCAGAAAGAGGCTGCGTAATTTCCTGCTGAATAAAGACAGTATTGCACTTCTAAAATGGGGCGCAGACAATGAATGCGGGCACATGGCCTTTCTCCTTCTCGGTGGTGAACGTATCATCTATGATGCACTTGAACTGGCTGCGAAAGTCCCGATACGGTATGGCGAGCCGTTGCACCAGATTCTCGGGAGGGATAAGACCATCGAATATTTCCAGTGGGTCTTTCGCACTGCCGCGACAGGCATGCTCGCAAACCAGTCCCGCCTGCTCATTCAGGACGAAATTAAAACCGAGCTGCTGAGATATTTCCGGTCTGCCAATGAAGGCCTGATGGAGATTTGCGAAGAACATGCCATACTTACCATCGAAGTGGCCACCGTTGTCCGTGATTCCCTGATCAGCATCCAGCGCGGGGAAGACGGCGATTTTGTCGTGAGAAGTGCACGAAGGGCAAAAAAGTGGGAGACCGAGGCTGATGCACGGGTCAGCAGCGTCAGATCGCTTTCCCGGCGGATTGAAGCGGCCGGATTTTTTGCTGAACTTATTAATATCGCCGATGATGCACTTGATTTTCTCGAGGAGGCATCATTTTTTACCACGCTGATACCGGGCATGACCTCTTCGAAGGGAATCAATTCAGAGCTCGTTGCCATGGCGGACATCTCGGTGAAAGGAAGCCAGGAATTTCTTAAAGCAATCATTGCATCACAGTATATCCACAAGGGTTACAGCAGGGACGAGATGCAGGATTTCCTCCGTGCTGTGGACCGTGTTGTAGGACTCGAACGGGAGTGCGATGAAGCGCTCCGCCGATCCCAGAAAGTCATTTTAGTAGAGTCTACGGATTACAAGGAGCTGCAGGTCTATTTTGAGCTGACGCGGACAATCGAAGAATCGACAAACTCCCTTATGAAGGCAGCATACAGGCTCCGGGATACAATCATCGAAGAGATGAACCGTTAGGTGGCTGAAATGAAGAGAAATGTGCGATATATTACGAAATTCGGACCTGACCTCTTTGAAGAAGCGCCTGCTGAAGAGTTCGGCAATAAGGCAGAAGGGCTTGCGACGATGGCAGGGCTCGGGATACCAGTTCCCCCTGGTTTTTCCCTGAATGTATGCGTTTGCGAAGACTATTATAAATCAGGGAAAAAAATTCCGGACTATCTTCCCGGATTACTAAAGGAAAATATTGCTTTCATTGAAAAAACAACAGGATCGCAGTTGGGAAACAGCCGCAGGCCGCTCCTCGTATCGGTCCGGTCAGGCGCTCCCGTTTCAATGCCGGGTATCATGGATACCCTCCTTAACGTCGGATTAAACAGGGAGACCCTTCGCGGACTTATTTTTCTGACCGGGAACCCGAGGTTTGCATGGGATACCTACCGGAGGTTCATGCAGAATTTCGGGGAGATCATTTTTGGACAGGACCCGGCCACATTCCAGGTCCTCCTCCGGGAAAAAATGCAAAAAGAGGCGGTTCCCGATGAAGTGGAACTTGATTCGGGTAGCTTAAAAGAGCTGGTTTCAGAATATGAACGTGTTTTTTTTACCGGAAGCGGGCGTCGTTTCCCTGACGATGCATTCGAGCAGCTCATTCTTGCGGTGGAGGGGGTGATAAAATCCTGGCATAACCCAAGAGCAGAGGCGTTCCGAAGGATTCACCCTCTCCGGGAGGCACGGGGAACAGGGGTTACCGTCCAGGCCATGGTATTTGGCAACATGGGGTCCCATTCAGGAGCGGGGGTTGCTTTTACCCGGAACCCCTGGCAGGGGGATAACGAACTTGTTGTTGATTTCAAATTCGGAGCACAGGGGGAAGATGTTGTTTCAGGTGACCAGTCTGCCACGACGCAGAAAGAACTGAGTTCTGCGATGCCCGGGACGTTTGAAGATCTGAAAAAAATTGCCAAAAAGCTTGAGATGCATTTTCGTGACATGCAGGATATCGAATTTACCGTTCAGGAAGGGGATCTTTACCTCCTCCAGACCCGTTCGGGAAAGCGTTCTCCCTATGCGGCACTGAAAATTGCTGTGAATATGTGCCAGGAAGGGATCATATCCCCGGCCGATGTCATGTATATGCTCAGGGATATTGATATCGGTGCAATTACCCTTCAGAGAGTGAAATCAAAAGATTACCCGGTTGCAATTGGCATTCCCGCATCCAGTGGTGTCGCATCGGGAAAAATTGCATTTTCAAGCCAGCGTGCAGAGTCTGAAGCGAAATTGGGCAGCGACGCGATTCTGGTCAGGGAGACTGCAACACCCGATGACCTTCCGGGTATCAATGCTGCACGTGGGATCCTGACCGCACGCGGTGCACGGACCTCCCACGCTGCAGTGGTTGCACGCCAGATGGGAAAAATCTGCGTTGTGAACTGTTCAACCCTCGAAATTGATGCAGGCCGGCGCCGCTGTCACATTGGCGGGCAGGAACTGCGTGAAGGAGAGATAATTACTATTGACGGAAATTCAGGGAAGGTATACATCGGCTCTGTTGATGTGATCGATGAACGACCGGAAGAACTGGTCGCACTTGTACGCTCATGGGAAAATACCATCCAGATGTAATTTTCCTGTATGTGAAAAGGAGTATCATCAGGTTAAAATGTACTTTAATCTTTTTTATGAGAATATTTTCCTGATTTAATTCCCATCGACGCATATTTCATAAGAGGGTAGAGCGCGTCGGTCATCGGGTGGACTTCTAAAAAAGAGTCAAAATCCTGCACACGGGAGCCATTCTCTATCAGGAATGTATGGTACGCAGCAAGGATCCCCCCGGCAGGAGCGACCGACTGCACACCTGTTATCCTGCCGTTCACCGGGTTGAAAAAAACTCTCCCCATCCCGGTCATGGATTGCGGAACTGACCAGAAGGTACCGGGCCCTGCGGGTCCGGGCATGGCAACTGAGATGGATTCCGGATCATCCGGCATTACAAATGCAAACTCACTGTACAGGTTCATGGACTGGGGAATGGAATTATAGTCCATTATTATCTCTTCACCGAGAATGTTCCGTGCAGCAGTAATTCCCTCCTTCCGTGCGACAGGTGTGAGGCATGGGGACCCGGTCAGGTCTCCGCAGGCAAAGACTCCCGGAACACTTGTCTCCATTCTCCTGTTGACAATTACTCTCCCGTCCGGCCCTTTCTCAATACCATTCAGCATTTCAGAGCGGGGGAGAAGTCCTGTTGCGAGAAGAACGACATCACATTCAATTTTCATATCTTTTCCGGAATGGGCCACGCTGACCGATTCCACCCGTCCGTTTCCATTTATTACACGGGTGTTACAGCCTTCATAAATCCTGACTCCTGCCAGTTCTTTTCGTGCCATATCCTGCATTTTCGGGTCAATATTTTTTAGAAATGCACTCCGGGAAAGGAGGTGGACTTCGGAGCCGAACGCCTTAAATATAAACGCAAATTCTGCGGCCATGATGCCGCCCCCCACGATAACGAGCCGTGACGGAAGATCGCGTAAAGATGGAAGTGAATGTGGGGTGATGACCCCGTCCAGTTCTGTTCCGGGGATATCAGGGATTGAAAGGCGTGATCCCGTGGCAAGAATGACAGAATCGGCGTCGTGGAAAACATCTCCGATGAAAACTTTCTTTCCCTCACAGCGGCCTTCGCTGCCATATATGACATTAACGCCGGCGTTACGTGTTTCATTATCAAGAACTTTCGCAATTTTCATCTGTATTTCTACAAGTGAGGAGATGAGTTGTGGAAACCGGATGGCAGGGCCGTTCTCAATAATGCCCCTCTCTGCAAATATTGTTGCTGATGAGAGTACGCGTGCGGCATCATTTAACCCGCACACCATCATGCACCCGTGGTGGAGGCATTGCCCGCCAATTCCCGAGAGTCCGCCCTTCTCCACGAGAGTTACATCCTTTCCTGCCATCGAGAGGTAAACAGCCACATTCCTCCCTGCAGGGCCCCCGCCAATAATGATGATCATGGAGCC
>JBFYKV010000138.1:0-14842 GCA_041305745.1 Methanoregulaceae archaeon
CGTCCTGATCGGTAAGATAATCTTGCACAAAGTCAATTATTGACATGGCCCTGTTCTCCTTTTGCTTATATCTGAGAGTACAGGGCTTCTGAAATATTTACAGTATTTTTCTTACACTATCACCGCCAAAGGTCGGATTGCCTGAAAGAAACGTTATTTCGTTAAATTTTTGCCATATTCCTCCTGTTCTGTCCAGTGATGGGAATAGTGGAGACAATGGTCAGACCAGAGAGCCGAAAGAAAAATGTATGCCGTGGGGGCACTGCATTATCGTTTCAGGTTCTCTCACAATCCGCGAATAAAAAGCAAAACCGGGATTTGAGAAATCAAAAAATGAAGTGCCGAACCGTTCAGACCATGATGTTCGTATCTGAAAAGCGCCGTATCCTGATGAGAATATAATCCCTCATCCGGGAGGGGAGCAGGTCGGTGATATCGCCGACAGTAACTCCCTCCTCGATTTCGACTCCCCTGATCCTGGCAGAAAAGGTGTCATAGGGCAATTTTACCCGGAGTCCCGACATCTGGACCGTTATCGGTGTTGGCGAGAGTACGTCCTGGATTTCCGGGACCTGTGCTTTAATGACGTCCATGAGGCGTGCAGGCGATACCGAAAGCGGATCTTTTGCGATGTCTTCGCGCTGCCTGTCGATAACACGTGTAATTTCGGCAATTACTTCGTCCAGCTTCTCAAATTCGTCTGATTCTTTAGTCCGGTGCATGAACCGGCCGATATTTCCCACATATCCGTCAACCGGGGGGTCGATTATCTTCCGGAGGACCTCACGTGACGGACCCCCACAGATTACGATCGGGACGTCTATCCCGCGCCTGAGGACCGGAAATTTGTGCTCAATGCAGGTCTCAAAATCTCCAAGGAGGTACACTGCGAGGTCGTGCTCGTTTATCACGTCACGTTCTTCGTCGTTGAGCTGGGAGATACGCTTGCCGAATCCACGGGCAAGACCCACCATGTTAGTTTTCGCCCCGTTTCGCCTGATGTATTCTGCTATATCACAGGATGCGTGCGGGAGATGATGGATCTCGAGGCTCATGCTGACTACCGCGATCTCTGTTCCCACCAGCGGGGAAGGGGTCACTTCCCCTGTCAGGGGTTTTGCAATCTCACTTATAAGGGGGATATCCTCTTTCGGCACGAGTGCCTGCAGGACCACTTCCTGTGCGATAATGTGTTTCTGGATGATATACCCGCCGAGGTCTTCGATGAGGTCGATAATTTCGTCGTGGCGGTATATTCCCCCTTTGTAGGTAACAGGCACGAGTATCATAACGAGACCCCGATCGTTCTGAATTTTTCCTTCAGCAGGTCATCCAGGTTTTCCGGGAGGGTATCTTCGCTTGCAACCAGGTAGAACCTGCCCTCCCCGTAATACTGCCTCCGTACCTTGAACCCTTCGGGCTGGATGACCTGGAGGGCATAAATAAGGTCCTTGTACAGTGAGAGTGACGGGTCTACCACTTCAAGGTCTTTTAGCCCTTCACTCTCATCAGGGTCGGGTTCCATGAGTATCGTAAAACGGTCAGGCTGTTCAACCCTGTCCTTTCCGAATTTTTCCCAGAGTATCTTTAAAAGCGGGGCAAGGTAGGTCTCATCACCGATAGAGATCGTAACCTTTTTTCCCTGCACGTTTACATCTGCAAAATCACGCAGCCGCACCACTCCCGGCAATTTTTTTATAAGGCCCACTGCTACAAAAATGGGCACCTTCGGGTCGATAAATATGTGGAGTTTATGAATCACCCGGATCAGGTTATGATCGAGTAACACCACGTCCGCTATACGGCGGTAGTATTCTCCACCGGCCTTTTCCGGGCACTCTACTTCAAAATACTCCAGCGGGTCCATTTAATCGCCCTTGATAAAACCTGATGCCAGCAACGCCGAGCCGACGGCCCCGATATACTGGGAATGGTGAGGCACCACAATCTCAGTCTGCAGGAGATCTCCCATCGCCCGTACAAGCCCCTGGATCAGGGACGTCCCGCCGACCATGAGAACCGGTTCCTTTATGTCGATCTCCTGCAGCTGCTGCTCAAAGACCTGTTCGGCAACACTGTGGCAGGCTGCAGCAGCCACATCTTCGGGCAGACTCCCGGCAGCGAGGGCATTGACAAGGCTTTGTGTCCCAAAAACGATACAGTAACTGTTCATAGGGACCCGTTTTGATATCCCCTTCATTGCGAGGGGCCCTAGTTCGGTAATATCGACCCCCAGCCGTTTTGCAGTCATTTCAAGGAACCTGCCGCTCGCACCTGCACAGATGCCCCCCATGGTAAACGTCCCCGGGATGCCGTCCTGAACGCTGATCGCCTTGTTATCCATGCCTCCGATATCGATCACCGTCGACGGACCGCGCTGGGTATCTGCAAGGTACACGGCACCCTTGGAGTTTATGGTAAGTTCTTCCTGTATGAGTTGTGCCCCGATCTTTTCACCGACAAGGAACCGTCCGTAACCGGTTGTGCCAACGGCCTCTATTTCCCCTCGTTTTACTCCGGCCTCCTTCAGGGCAAGTTCTATTGCATCTTCGGCGCTTTGCAGGACGGCAGTGGTGGGAAGCCAGCCGGTACCGATGATCTTGTTGTCCTGCATGACCACCGCCTTTGTTGTGCTCGAACCGCTGTCCACCCCCATTGTAAGCCCCTCCTGGACCTCGCGGGCAAGCAGTGCCCTCCTCCTCGCTATTGTTGTCAGTGCCTCCATTCTTGTAAGCAGGGTGCCTGCGGTAGTTCTCTCGGTAAATGAATAACTTACCACGGGAAGCAGGGAATTTTCGTGAATATACCGGCGCAACTCGTTTCTGACAATTGCAGCCTCGGCACAACGGAAGCAGGTGGCAATAAAGACGGCATCGGCCTCAACCCTCCCCTCAACAAGGGCCCTGCCCCTCGCAATAGCCAGTTTTAAGTCAGGACTCCTGACATCAAGCCCGAAATCATCAAACCCCTTTCTGATATCTGCCAGTTTTATATCAGGGAAAAAAATTTCTGCGTCAACCGATGCTGCTGCCTCTTCGATCTCTTTCTGTACGCCGCTGTACTCGGGCCCGCAGGAGAGCTGTGCAATTCGAACTCTGGTCATTCTCCACTTCCAAGGTTTCTAAGAAATTCGTGAATTGCCGCGACGAATTCCTGTCCTTCATCCTCATTTTTCGGATAGTTCAGTTCAAGCACCGGGATCTTTCGTTTCCGGATCAGGAACTTTATCAGTTCATTTGTTCTCGCACACCCCATGCACCCGAATGCGAAATCAGCATCATTCACGATGACGGCGGCTTCAGCCTCGTCTATCATTGGCCCGTAGAGTGACATACGTCCGCGGACACCCGAAGGGACCTCAACCGCTGCGTATTTTAATCCTTTTTTTGGCTCTTCGGGAGTAATCTGAAGAGGAGGCGAGTCAAGTCCGGGGGTCTGGATACGCTCCCGGATCTGGAGAGCAGCACTTAATGGCCTGTGACCGAAACGTGCTACAAGGTCAGAAAGGATGAGGCTTGTTGAGGGATAGATGAATACCTTTGCCATGTTCAGGGCTCCTGCGATTCTATAATCTTTTTTAATTGTCTTACGTCAAGTTTCGTTCCTGCGGTGGGTGCAGGTGGATTGGGCGCTCTGGATGCGTCGCGTTCCGGGAGGTGCTCAAGGCCGCTTGAAATATTCCTGATGATGGTCATCTCGAATTCATGACCATAATAGCCGGGTCGTGCGCCGCCGAGATTCGCCCTGCAGCGCCTCGGGTCACCGGGAGGAAAGCCGCGGTCTTTTACAAAGATGTGTGACGGGTCCAGTTTCCGGAGACTTTCAATAATTGGGTCGACATCTGCCTCTTTTCCAGTTATCTGAAGGCCAAAACAGGTTTCCTTGATCATCACACCTTTCGATATTTCATATGCCCTGATTGCCAGATCTGCAGGGGTAAAATCAGGTGATTCAACAAAGACGTATTTTGTGACCGTTCCCGCATACGCGGGTGAATAGTTTTTATTCATGCCCGACCTCCCTGAAAAAGACCATCTCTTTCTCTTTTATCGATTTCAGCTTTTCGGTATCAATAACCCTGCCGATAATATTTGTCCCTTCGAAGGGTTCGGAGGTAGGGCCAAATTCCTCGCTTTCGCTTAAACGGACACCCACCGTTCCTGTTCCCTTTCGGGAGTCATTGGTGACTGCAAGGGCGGCACTTCTGGTTTTTTTCACAGGGATATTTTCAGGAATAATTTTTACTCCTGACGGAATTTTCGGTTTGAAGAGGTAGACATCCTCAAAATTGAAAAAATATGGCATTTTCCCGACATCATGGAGATTGAGGCCGGTAACCCTTCTGAATATGTCACAGGTAACCGGTGCTGCAGTATCATCGAGTGTAATATCAATAACCTTTTCATAGGGAAGGGTGGTCAGCTTCACCTGCCGTTTCGAGAGGCATTCGAGGGTTGTCCCGGGGTCCTGGGCTACGACAACTACCCTGGATCCTTCACCTGTATATTCGGCTGATACACCGTGTTCCACGGCTGTGGCCAGTGCATCATCCAGTGTCATTCCTACAAGGTCAAAACGCCGTGGCTCGGGTTGAACGCAGAAAATATCATTCTTTTTTGCCAGTCGTGCAAGTTCAATCCCGTGCGTCACCTGCCCGACAACCGTGTGTGCAGGAGATGCAGGCACATCAGAGGTATAGATATATACACTTCCACGGTCACTGCCTTTGGTCCGGAGTGTCACACGTCCTTCCCTCCGTGCCCGCACGAGGTCTTCTGAAACATCATTCTCTGCCTTTCGCCGGTCCATGATATGTGTGCTTGTAGACCTCCCGACGACAAAATGGCCGCCGGAAAGTGCGAGTAAAAGATGTTCAACACTTTTTGCGGTACCAGTTGAGATCAACGACGGTGAATACCCCTGTGAAGTGATCCGCATGTGGGTGATGACCTGGACTCCGTCTTCGAGCAACAGGTCACGGTCATTTGTCGTGAACGAACGCGAGGTATCTGCCCATGCCATAACAGGCCTGATCCCGGTGATTTCATCCCCCGAAGACCAGCGGTCCAGTACCCCTCTCCCCCCTACGACGCGACCGATTACACCGCCGCCGGAACCTGCACCGAAATCGGAGGAGTGGTGCATTTTTGAGAATACGAGGTAGGACCTTTTGGGATCATATCCCCCGCAGCCCAGGATGACATCGCCGCGATCATAGAGAAACGGTACGCGGGCCGGGGTAATTGAGCCTTCGAATGTGCCGAATGCCGCAGCATAACGGTCCTGCCAGTGAATTTTCTGTCCTGATACCAGCAATGCATCTTCAAAAATGCTGCGTCCATCCGGTGTTGCTTCCACGACGACTTCCCCCGCCGTGGTAACCACCTGGTAGCTCTGTGTCTTTTCAGATTCTCTCGTGCCGGGACGTATTACGGCGACGGCACAGGCCGGGTCACTTTCAGGAATAATATCCTTAAGTCGGGATCCTTTGTCGATCTCGAGCCGCTCTCCATCGAGAAGGACGGTGATCATTCTACACCTACGGGGTCGGTTTCCCCATTACTTCCCGTTCTTCCTGGGTGAGGATAGCAAGGACCTCGGCTGTTTTTCCGATTTCAATGATCTTTCCGCCACGCATCAGGGCAACCCGGTCACATATTTCCCTGACAAACTCCATGTCGTGCGATACGACGATGAATGTTTCATCCATCTCGTCACGTGCATGAAGGATTGAGTGTTTCACATCGATCTTGGTGAGCGGGTCCATTGTTCCGGTCGGTTCATCAAGTATCACCATCCTTGGTTCCCGGATGAGCACCTGTGCAAGTGCCACCCTGTGACGTTCCCCCTCGCTCAGCTGGCTGGGATAACGGTCCAGGATATCTTTACTTTTATTCTCTGTAAAACCGGCCATTTTCAGCGTGATGATCGCCTTTCTCATGGCAAGTTCCTTTGGGAATTCAAGGCCGATGGCATCGGTAAGGTTATCGAGAATTGTTCGGTGGGGGAAGAGATCGTACTCCTGGTGAAGAAGCCCGATGTAACTTTTCGCGCGTCCCCGGTATTCAATACCGGGTTTTGTCATGTCAACGCAATCCTCTCCTATCCGGATCAGCATCTCCCCGCTCGTCGGCTCGATTATCCCGGCAATGATCCGGGACAGCGTGGTCTTCCCGGCGCCGCTCTTTCCGATAATTCCGAAAATTTCCCCGGAACTAACCTTGAAAGAGACGCCATTGACCGCCCGGACGACTCCCCTGTCAACTGAGATGTACCTCTTGTAGACGTCACGGGCAGTGAGGATAATGTCACCGAACTCCGGAACCTCAAACTCCTCAGTGTCGTCCATATCCTGCATAAATCTCTTGATAACCTCTGCCGGGCTGCCGAGTTTTATTACTTCTCCGTCCTGCAGCAGCATTGCCCGGTCAGCGACCTCCTCGATAACCTGGGAGAAGTGGGACGTGACGACCATGCCCATATTATTGTCTTTTGCGGCCTTGATGAGCATATTGTGGACAAGGTGTGCTGTTTCAGGATCAAGGGTTCCTGTAGGTTCGTCTGCATAGAGGAGGAAGGGATTTTTGGCAAGTTGCCGTGCAAGAACCACCCGTTGTTTCTCTCCGCCGGAGAGGTCACGTGCTATGTGCATCATCCGGTGGGAAAGCCTGACCTGGTCAAGAAGATCAGCGGCCCGGTTCACGGCTTTTTCAGGGGGATAATTGATGTCATCCAGGGCGTGGATCACATTCTCAATAACCCTGTCATTTCCGTAGAGTGCAAAAGTCCTCTGGAACATTATCGCTGTCCGGCGCATTATCCGCCGTTTCAGGTCTTCATTTTTTCCGTTCCAGAAATCCACGTCGAGTGATTTCAGCTTACCCCCGCAGAAGGGACACGCGCTGTCCGCCACGCTCTGGACATCGATATGGTCACAGGAATCACATGCCGATACATGGTAGATTATTTTCCCGGATGTGGGGGGCTGCTCAACACCACGCATCAGGTGCATCAGTACCGTTTTACCTGCGCCACTCCTTCCGATAATTCCAAGGATCTCTCCCTCAGCAATCTCAAAAGAAATATTTTTCAGGACTTTTTTTCCTTCAAAGTCCATACAGAGATTATTTACGGTGATCAATGGGCTCATTCTTCTCCTCTCATACCTATAGTTGTATTTGTGACATATTACCTTTTATATATCGACAGAAGTGAATCAGGGTGGGATTAACCCACGGACGATGTCAACAACTTCCCTTACCGATTTAACAACATGATGTGCGGCTTTATAGAGATCTTCGGGTTTTTCACCGGACTGCTCTTCCGTAAGTATGGCAACATCGGCCTTTTTCATCGCACAGATATCATTGATGCCGTCACCGACCATGACGACGGTGTCATATTCCCCCTGGAGGTCAGCGACGATCTGTGCCTTCACCGTCGGTGTTGCCACACCAAACACCCTGTCGCGGGGGATCCCGAGATAATCCGCCATTTTTTCAAGTTTTGCCAGCCGGTCGCCCGATGCGATGAAGGTCGGCACACCCATCCGGTGAAGTTCATTCACCGCTTCCCGTGCTCCGTCGAAGGGTCTGCCCCCGGTAGTGACGGTAAACTCGATCGAGCGGAGTGCCATATTGATGATAACCCCGCTGTTCATAGTTACCACTGCCTCCCGTTTGCATACTGCCCATACGTCCCTGATGCATTCCTGCAGGTCGCGTATGCGTGCGTGGGTATCATTGTAAAGCACCTCGCTGACCTCATCAGTAGTGATGATTTTCCTGGTACAGCTGATCCCATACCCGGTCATGTTCTCTGTCAGGTAGGTCGAGAGGAGCATATCGGGCGGGCTTTCTATGATATCGCGTGAATGGACATGAATCACTAAAAGCACACGATCAGGGGAGCTGAAGGTGAGGGTTACGGTCTCCACCCCCGGCATCATCCGCCCCCCGGACACATCCCTCACGGCACGGTAGGTGTGGAGGAGTGTCCCGGCACTGTCAAACACTACTGCCACTGACATTTCTGGTATCACTTCCCGCAAAGTTGATTGAACTGTATTGGCATTTATTCATTGAATCTCATGGAGCTTACTGATACCGCAGAGAAAATAAAGAAAATGGAAATAAGGGGTGCAGGCCGGATCGCCCGCGCTGCAGCCGATGCGCTTCGTGATTATTCGTCCGGCATCGATGAGACGGATCCGGCAGCCTACAGGAAAAAGATGGAGGCTGCCGCTACAGTTCTCCTTGAGACCCGCCCGACAGCGGTCTCGCTTCCGAATGCCGTTCACCTCATCATGACGGCGATCGATCCGTCACTGACGACAGAGGGCGCAAAAGCGGCAGTTAACCGGCGTGCAGGGGAGTTCATCAGGTCCTCTCTTTCTGCCGTAGAAAGGATCGCCACAATCGGGGCGCATCACATCAGGGACGGGGATGTGATACTGACCCATTGCAATTCAGAAGTTGCGCTTGCATGTATCCTTGAGGCCCACCGGCAGGGCAGGGAGATTGAAGTGTTCGCAACCGAAGTGCGGCCGCGCAACCAGGGACTGGTCACGATTCAGACCCTGAATGATGCAGGGATAAAGACTCATTACATCGTGGACTCCGCGGCACGTTATTTTATGAATGATATTGACCTGGTGGTGGTCGGGGCCGATGCAGTCTCGGTGAACGGTGCGGTGGTGAATAAGATCGGGACGTCCCAGATCGCGCTCGCTGCTCACGAGGCACGGACGAATTTCATTGTTGCAGCCGAGACTTACAAGTTTGCACCACGGACAATCATGGGTGAACTGATCGAGATCGAGGAGCGGGGCAGTGAAGAGGTACTCCCGGCAGATATTGCCAGCTCACTACCGATGGTCAGGGTCAGGAACCCGGCCTTTGACGTCACACCCCCTGAGTATATCGACCTGATCATAACCGAGGAAGGGGCGGTGCCTCCGCAGATGGCATATGTTATCATCAGGGACTATCTTGGCTGGGGGATCGGGGAATTCCATAAGGAACCAGTTATCCACCCCTCTAAAAAGGAATAACCCGGGCGTGGAAGGACGTAGCGCCCTGAAATATCGGGATATATATTGATACCACCGATACGGAACAGATCAGAGTATTGATGATAGTGCAGAATGTGCAGAACGTGGGATTCATATATTGCCGGTGAACGTAACTGAATATGTTCGACAGGTCATTCTGACCAGGACGGGTCCTGCCGGAGCGAAGGGCCGGTGAGAAGACAGGTGAGGAGAAGATGGATCTTCATTTTACAAAAATTGAAGGAAATGGTAACGATTTCATTCTTATCGACGAGTATGAAAGGATAGCAGTACCGGACGGGATGAAAGCACAGTTTGCTGCGCTTTATTGCGACCGGAGGTTCGGGATAGGCGCTGACGGGGTGCTGTATCTTTCCGGATCTGATAAAGCAGACTTAAAGATGCGGCTCTTGCAGCCCGACGAGAGCGAGGCTGAGATGTGCGGGAACGGTCTCCGCTGCTTTGTTCGGTATGCCTTCGATTCCGGTTATATAAAAGAAGAATGTACCGTGGAGACCCTTGCCGGGGTAATTGCGGTGAGCATGGGATACGAGGACGACACATTCATGGCGACCATCGATATGCCTGCTCCCATGTTTGACCGGAAGGATATCCCTGCCACAGGTGACGGTGAGTACCACGAAAAAATCCTCGACTATGATGTCTATGCGGTAAACACCGGGGTTCCCCACGCGGTCGCCTTTGTCGATAACGTTGATGCGGTTGACATCGATGAGGCGGGCCCTGTTATCCGCAACCACAAGACTTTCCCGAAGGGGGCGAATGCGAACTTTGTCGAGAGGACTGAAGGTGGCACCCTCCGGATACGGACTTTCGAGCGGGGAGTTGAAGGAGAGACCTACTCCTGCGGGACCGGCGCCACCGCAGCAGCAGTAATCGCACATAAACGAGGGATGACCGGGGAAACCATACACATTGAAACGAAGGGCGGACCCCTTGTTGTGTATATAAGCGATAAGGTGAAGATGAAAGGGCCTGCAGAGAAGGTATTCCGGGGGGCCATTCCCTTTTAGGCGGGTGTTCCGCTGATACCTGGCCCGAGAGGAATGCCAGGAATCCCGGGTAGAGCGGAAGGACGCATACCGATCCAAGGGGGGTGAATACCCCTGCAAGGAACGATATCCACCATCCTGCAACGGTGTCCACGTCGATCAGGCCGGGAGACCCATCTCCTGTCTGAGATACGCTGCGGATTTAATATTTGGCGGGAGCTTTGTTACGGTCCCGTCCGGGAGGATAAGGATCATGGGCGCAGATGCCGGTGTGATAAATTCAATACCGAACTCATCGAGCAGGGACTGGGTCATTTCAAGTGGAGAAAGGGCATAGTATCCATAAAACCCGTTTTTCTGTATGTGTTCCCGGAGGGAGGCGGCATCTTCATTCGGGTCAATATCAAGGCCGACCGCAAAGAATGAATCTCCGGCATCTTTGCCGAGGAGCGCAATTTCCTGCTGCTGCCGTGTGCAGACCGGGCATGATAACGTGAATGCATAGATGAGAACCGGTTTTCCTGTAAGGCTGCTGATATTAAAGATCGCCTGCGTATTCACATCCTCGAGATCGTAACTCCTCCATACCTGCGCAGATGAAGATGCATCAACCGCTGGCGGCTGGCCGGACGTCATGGTGCACCCGGAGAATGCCAGTGCCAGTGCAAGGAAAAATGAAAGCGTGACAAAGCCGGCAGTGATGATGCGGCCGGATATGTTTTGCATGTACAGAAAATATCATGGATTTCATATATATCCTGGCCTTCATGTTGCAGGATAACCGGTCATATCCGGTTACTCACGTGCACAGATCCCGGTTTCAACAATATCAAATTCAAAGGACCCGCCGGCGGGCCTGGACCGGTGCTTGACAAGTATGGCCTTTCGGTGAGAGTTCCGGCGTTCGGTCCGCACGATGACTTTCGATATGTGTTCAAGGGCGGTCCCGCCAAGCCCGAAGAACTGGTCACGGCGGGTGTCCATGTAGACCTGGTTACTGATGACGACCGGGATGCGGAACCGCTTTGCGTACCCGAGCAGCTGCAGCATCTGGCGGGTCAGTTTCTGCATCGCTTCCCTGCCTTTCTCGAGGTGTGTCCGGTAGAGTCCGGTGGCAGAGTCAACGATAACCACCCCGATGTCATGTGAACGGAGGAGCCCGTCGATGCTTCCGATCATGACCCCCTGCTGGTCAAAATCCGCTGGTTCGAAAAGGTAGAGATTTTCTGCCAGTTTTTCAGCACCGGCCCCCGCCACCTGGCGGAACCGCTCCACGGAAAATCCTTCGGTATCAAGGAATGCGACTCCCCGGCCGCCCTTCAGCACCTCCACCGCGACCATGACGCATATGGTGCTCTTACCACTGGCAGGTTCGCCGAAAAACTGCGTGATTACACCGGGCTCCAGCCCGCCGCCAAGTATCGTATCAAGGGCCTCATTTCCGGTCGGGACAGGTGGTAACGCCATTTATGCATCCGTTTTATTGTTATGGATCTCTTTCCAGGCCTTTTCTTCTGCCGTTCGTGAGATATCACGTGCGGGTATTCCACTTTCCCGGGCCAGGTTATCTACATCATCGTATTCGGCCTTCAGGGTGTAGGGCTTTCCATCTATTATCCCGCACTTCACCCGGACCACGCTTTCTTTTCCGGCACAGTCAACTGTCACGGGGAATGTCGAACGTTCTGCAATAAAACGGTGCACCGCAGGTATGCACCTTACTCCAAGTGTGCCGGTCTCCCTCGCGAGGACCCCCGAGAGCACCCCGGACTGTGCACGTGTGCAGATTACCCTGATAAGATACCCCGGCCGCCCTTTTTTCATCGTGCACGGAATAACGCATACATCCCGTGCCCCGGTCTCCATCAGGCGCTGCACTACCGACGCCAGGATCTCCCCCGTGACGTCATCCACGTTCGTCTCAAGGATATCCACCTGGCCGCCGGCAGGATCCTGTGTCTCGAGGAGCATTGCCCGAAGCACGTTTGGTATACCTGACGGGTTCCTGCTCCCGGCACCGTACCCGATGGCTTTTACACCTGCTGTCCCGGGTTCAGGAACGGGGACGGTCTGGAACTCCGCCAGCAGTGCAGCACCGGTCGGGGTGCAGAGTTCGCCGTCGTCGGCGGTGCCGATCCGTACCTGCAGGGATGATTCAGAACATATGACTAGTGTTGCAGGCGCCGGCACGGGGTACGTGCCATGTGATCCTGAAATGGTCCCGCCCCCGAGCGAGACCGGCAACACCGTCACCGCATCGACATTCAGGGAATGGAGGGCCGTGCAGGCTCCAACAACATCTGCGATGGCGTCATCTGCGCCCACTTCATGAAAGTGCGGCATATTCCCGTGGATCTGCCGCTCAGCCCGTTCGATGCGATGAAATACCCTCCCTGCCATACTGATGACAGGTTCCGGGGCCTCTGCCCGATTTACTTTTTCCAGAACTTCTTCAAGGGTCCGGTGCACGACCGGTGCATGGGTCCGTACCCTGCATGCCCTGATGCCTGCACGGTCTACCTCGATAAATTCAGGCTCATGCACCACTGATGCCATGGCATCCATGACCAGTTCACGGCTGGCACCGAGCTGGACAAGCGACCCGATGATCATATCACCTGCGGCGCCACGGAATGGATCGAGGAGGAGGATTCGCATAATTCACCAGTACCTATAAATCCCTGTGTATATGACCTTTAAGGTGATGCCCGAAATTCACATAAAAGTTGACAGTGCCTACCCGGGCGATCAGGGGGGAGGGAAGGCACGGCTTGACCCGGAAACCATGCTCTTTTTGAAGATCTCTCCCGGGGATATCGTGGCGATCGAGGGGAAACGCCGTACCGTAGCCAAGGTATGGCGATCACTGGTGGAAGACTGGAACCAGAATAAAGTGAGAATTGATAACTTCACAAGGATCAATGCAGGGGTCAGTATCGGGGATAATGTACGGGTTTCGTCAATAAAAGACGAAATTGAAGCAAAACGGGTGGTCCTCGCCCCGCCGGAAGACCTGCCAAGGAATATCCCGGTAAACAATAATCCAAATGTCCTCAATGCACTCATCGATTTTCCGGTGGTGAAAAACGATTCTGTCCCGATAATGGTCGGACTCCCGTTTATCCAGCCCCAGATCGTGTCATACAAGGTCGTGGAGATAGAGCCTGAACAGGCCGTCATCATCACGAAGAATACGCAGGTCGAGTTCAGTGAAAAACCTGCAGCAGGCTTTGAAGGGTTAAAAAGGATCTCGTACGAGGATATAGGAGGGTTAAAAGACGAGCTCCAGCGCCTGCGGGAGACTATCGAGTTACCGATGCGGCACCCCGAGCTCTTCCAGAAGCTCGGGATCGAACCCCCGAAAGGAGTGCTCCTCTACGGTCCGCCCGGGACCGGCAAGACGCTGATTGCAAAAGCAGTTGCAAGTGAAAGCGGGGCTCATTTTATCTCTATCGCGGGCCCCGAAGTGATATCGAAGTATTATGGTGAGAGTGAACAGAGGCTCCGGGAAGTTTTTGAAGAAGCCCGTCAGAACTCCCCCTCGATCATATTCATCGACGAACTGGACTCCATCACCCCACGACGTGAAGAAGTGACCGGTGAGGTGGAACGAAGGGTTGTTGCCCAGCTGCTGACGATGATGGACGGCCTTGAGGAACGCGGGCAGGTCGTGGTGATCGGGGCGACAAACAGGCTCGATGCCATCGATCCCGCTCTCCGGCGTCCGGGCCGTTTTGACCGCGAGATAGAGATCGGGGTCCCGGGCGAACCCGACCGTATCGAGATAATGAAGATTCATACGCGGGGAATGCCCCTTTCGGAGGATGTGAAACTTGAGGGTCTCGCACAGCAGACCCATGGCTTTGTCGGTGCAGACCTCGCCGCACTCGGGCGGGAAGCAGCAATCCGGGCACTCCGAAGGTATCTTCCAACGATAGACCTCGATGCGAAGGAGATCCCTCAGGAGATCCTCGATACCCTGCAGGTACATTCAGGGGATTTCCGCAATGCCCTCAGGGACGTCAGCCCGAGTGCGATGCGTGAAGTGATGCTTGAGGTCTCCCATGTCACATGGCAGGACGTCGGCGGTCTCGAGGACGCAAAACAGGAAGTCCGTGAAGCGGTGGAGTATCCCCTGACGAAGCGTCAGAGATTCGAGGAACTTGGTATCCGGCCTCCCCGCGGGGTTCTGCTCTATGGCCCGCCCGGGACTGGCAAGACGCTTATTGCAAAAGCCGTGGCAAACGAGAGCGGTGCGAATTTCATCGCCATACGCGGTCCACAGCTGCTCTCCAAGTGGGTGGGAGAGAGTGAGCGTGCGCTGCGCGAGGTATTTAAAAAGGCGCGGCAGGTCGCCCCGTCAATACTGTTCTTTGACGAGCTTGATGCACTCGCTCCTGCCCGGGGTTCAGGGAGCGACTCCCACGTGATGGAAAGTGTCTTAAACCAGTTCCTTACCGAGATGGACGGTCTCGAGGATCTCAAGGATGTCGTGGTGATGGGGGCGACAAATCGCCCCGATATCGTGGATCCTGCCCTGCTCCGGGCCGGGAGGTTTGACCGGCTGGTCTATATTGGCGAACCCTCCATAAAAGACCGGAAAAAAATTCTCCGGATACACACACGGCCGATGCCGGTAGAGGGTTCCGCGATGGAAGAACTCGTCAGCATGACTGCGGAGATGGATGAAAGCGGTATCGATACGCTCATGGACGCAATCGGGAAGGACCGTGAGTTCCGTATTGAAGATGCCGTGGCAGCGAAGGAATCCGGAAGC
>JBFYKV010000139.1:0-7868 GCA_041305745.1 Methanoregulaceae archaeon
CTGGCGTTTTTCTATGTGCTGCTGCCCTGCTCCCATCCTATCACTATGCACAGGCCCGAATCCGTGTAAAGGCACTTCATACATTCTAAAAAGGCAGGACATCCCGGATGAGATGATACACCCGGAAAAATGGATATTATTTAAATATATCAAATATCTGGTCCGAACCGGTCAGGGAAAGCCGTTCACGCTCGGTCTTTTCATCGACGAGGGCAAGGATCGGCAGCTGCATGTCGACACCCGGGACCGTCCCGAACATCTTTTCAAGCTCGACCTGCTGGGCATGCATAAAGAGCGAGTTTGGAATCTCCATCGGGCAGTTCTCCTCGCACTGGCCACAGTTGACGCAGGAATCTGCGATGTGTGCAAAGCGGATCAGGTGGAACATGAAGCTTGGCGGGATCTCCCCGGGTTTCACCAGGTACGGCTTCTTCGTGCTGCACTCGACACAGTAGCAGATAGGACAGTTTTCTATGCACTGGTAACACTTGATACACCGGGATGTCGCCTCCATGATAGTTTCGAGGCGTTTCCTTCCTTCTGAAAGGCCTTCAAAGTCGTGTTTGCGCCACTTGTCACCAAGCTTGTACATCGCGTTCTCGACCTTTGCCCGGATCTCGATACCCTTCGGGTTCGCAGGTTCGGTTGCAATTGCTCCGGCCTTTGCAGCTGCGTCCAGGAGGTTTGCACCCTTCTCGCTGCACACCTCGATAAAGGTCGCCTTACCAGCCTTGTCGCCGATAACTCCCCAGTTCCCGCAGGCAAGGTCGGCCTGGCGGGGGACTTTCATCTTGCAGCGCCGGCAGTTGCTCCGTCGGCCGTAGCCTTCCTCCTCGAGCTCATCGATCGAGATGCCCTTATGGCCTCCCTCGTACTCGATGATGAACTGGCCCTTGTCGATCTCCTCCTTATGGACGGAATTCGGGTCAACACCAAACTTATCGGCAATCATTTTACGGGCAGTAACCGGACTGACCGATCCACCACAGTTCACCCCGATCATAATGATGTTGTCGAGGTTTACCTGCTGGCGTTTCGCCAGTTCGTACAGGCCCATGGCATCGCAGCCCTTGACGGTCATACCGATCTTCATCGTGTTCGCACCGCCAAGGTACTTCTTCACAAGCTTCGAGAGGAGCAGTGTCCCGCAGTGGAGAGACCCTGCCGTTTCATCAAGGTCTTTCGGATCGGTAACCAGTACCGGAACGGCGTCATACAGGTCCATACCTTTTTTGACGGCGAGGACGGCATCGACAATCTTGTTCTCGAGTGCATACTTGAGAAGACCGGTTACCGCACCGCCGCATTCCGCCTTCTTTGCAAGATCGGCGTTTGTAGTCCATGCATAGACCATATCACCCTTCTTTACCATGATCTAGTTCGCCCCCTGGATTTTTTCTACAGCAACACCACAGTGCTTCAGTTCCGGCATTTTTGACATCGGGTCAAGTGCAGTGTTGGTGAGGTTGTTGGCACCCTTATCAAAGTGCATACTCATGTACAGGACGCCCGCTGCAACTTCGCTGGTTACCCGTGCGGTTGTTATAGTTTCGCCACGGCGGCTGCGCAGTTTAATCTTTTCTCCCTGTTTTATGTTGAGTTTCTTTGCGTCCTCGCAACTGATCTGGACAAAGGATTCAGGAACTTCGTAATGAAGGACCGCACAGCGGTCAGTCTGGGTCCTTGAGTGATAATGGAAGATCAGGCGCCCGGTCATCAGGGTAAACGGGTACTCGGCATCTGCAACTTCTGCAGGCGGCCTGTGCTCAATTCCAAAGAAGGTCCCAAGACCATCTGCTGCGGCAAATTTCTCCTTGTGCAGTATAGGTGTTCCGGGATGATCGGTTGCAGGGCAGGGCCAGTGAACACATTCCGGCTTTTCCAGACGGTTATAACTTATACCATTCATTGAGGGGGTGACTCTCCTGACATCGTTCCAGATATCCTCTGCAGAGTTCCAGTCAAACCCTTTAAGACCGAGCTTCTTTGCGAGCATCACGAAGATCTCCCAGTCCGCCTTTGCATCGCCGGGGGGATCTACTGCTTTACGGATACGGTTGATACGACGCTCACCGCTGGTAAACGTGCCGTCTTTCTCTGCAAATGAAGCCCCCGGCAGAACGACATCGGCGTATTCGCAGGTTTCGGTCCAGAATATATCCTGCACAACGAGGAAGTCAAGTTTTTCAAGTGAACGCCTTACATGGTTTGAATCCGGATATGTCACGGCAGGGTTCAGCGCAAAGATATACATTGCCTTGATGGGATCTCCGCACTGCGTTATCTGCTCGGTAAGGGTAACGCCGTACTCGCCGGGTAGACCCGTTACACCCCAGAGCCCCTCCATCTTCTTCCTGATCTCAGGGTCCTCACACTTCTGGTACCCTGAATAGACATTCGGGTATGCCCCCATGTCGCAGGCGCCCTGCACATTGTTCTGGCCACGAAGCGGATTCACGCCAGTTCCAGGCCGGCCGATATTGCCACAGAGCATCGAGAGGTTCCCGAGAGAACGTACATTATCAGTACCGGTCGTAAGTTCGGTGATACCGAGGCAGTAGATGATGACCGCGTTCTTTGCAGCTGCATACTTCAGTGCAAGTTCCTTTACTTTCTCAGTAGGTACACCGGTGATATTCTCAACGTCAGCGTAATTCTCGACGGTCTTCTTAAGATCCTCGAATCCCTTCGTCCGGTTCTTTATGAAATCTGCATCGTGTTTGCCCTCCTTGATGATCCAGTACATCATCGAGTTGATCAGGGCAATATGGGTAGACGGGTTATACCGCAGCCAGTCAGATGCGAGACGGGCAGTCGGGGTATAGCGTGGATCACAGACGATAATCGGGATTCCCTTGAGTTTTGCCTGTGCAATCCGGCGTCCGGCAAGGGGATGTGCTTCAACCGCGTTTGACCCGATCATGAAGATGAGATCGGAATTAAGCACGTCCTCAAACGGGTTTGTTGCTGCACCCGAACCAAACGAGAGCGAAAGACCGGCCACTGACGGACCGTGGCAGATCCTTGCGCAATTATCGACATTATTTGTTTTGAATGCGACACGGGCGAGTTTCTGGAGTGCATAGCATTCCTCGTTCGGGGTCCTGCAGGATACCTGGAAGCCAAGCGCCTTCGGACCCAGCTTTTCATATGTCTCCTTGAACTTCGAGGCGACAAGGTCAAGGGCTTCGTCCCAGCTGGCCTCTTCAAATTTACCGTTCTTCTTTATCATGGGTTTTGTGAGACGGTCCGGGCTTTGTACAAATTCCCAGCAGGTTGCACCTTTCGGGCACAGTTTTCCTTCGTTGACCGGGGACCTCTTATATGGTTCAACCCCGACCAGCTTGCCGTCGTTCACTACAAGGTTAAGGCCACACCCCACCCCGCAATAAGGGCATGTTGTGGGCACGTATTTCATTAACGATGGTTGTTGGCCACTCATTCTCTTTTCACCTGACTGTCAGATGTCTGTCATCCGTCGCGGTATAATGCGAGGAAATAACGAACATAGTAAACTCTACCCGGTTACATATAAATGTAAACATTTATAGTTGACAAATCTGGTCAGTTAATTAAATATAAATACATTGAGCGGGTTCGTTTTCCACCCTCCTCTTTACAAATTGTCCTTAAATTTCTGTGTTTTTGCAAAAAAATCAACATTCGGACAAAATACCCGTTTATTGAGATAAATTTTGAATTGAGCATATCCTGAATTTCGATGAGGCGTATTCTGTATGTTTATCGCATTTGATTAACAAGGGCAAATTGTTTACATGATAGGTGCCAACGTATACCTATGAATAAGAGTGAAAATGAGTATTCCTCCAAAGATTTGACTGCGCGTTACGCAGGATTCGGCATCGATACTAAAATGGCAGATTATTTTTCACGCTGCATTGAATTTCACACATACCCCGCACCCGGACTCCTCATCGGGGTGTTCATGGTGGATTATGCACTTGAACTCCTTGGTGCAAAAGTGGGCCAAAAACTCTACGGAGTGTGCGAGACGACGAAATGTCTCCCCGATCCCCTCCAGGTGATTACCCACTGCACAACCGGAAACCACCGGCTAAGGGTAATTCCCATCGGGAGATTTGCAATAACCCTTAACCGGCCGTCAGAGGAGCCCTTTGCCGACGGTGTCCGTGTCTATGTAGACCGCGAAAAAACCAGGGACTATGAAATACTCGACCTCTGGTACAGGAACAGCCCTGATTTCAATCCCCGGACCTCGAAAAAAGCCCTTACAGAAGAAATCCTGAGTGCAGGACGGAATATCCTGTCACACGAAAAGGTCCGTGTCCAGGTCACCCCGAAACAGAAGTGGAATTCCACAACCTGCTCATCATGTGGTGAGATGATCCCGGAAAACCTCCTGGAGGGTTCCGTCTGTGGCGGGTGCGGTTCGCTCTGCTATTATGAAAAAATAAAATAAAGAAAAACACCATTTTACATTTTAATGGAACTGTCACAGGATTCAACGATAGGTACGGTCAGAGTGCAGGTGCCATGAATACATTTGAAATGACCCCTGTCGGAACGATACATTCCCCGGTAAGGTCACGCCGGAAGATGCCGGTACAGGGCGTACGAGGCGAGATAGAGATCTATTCTGAATATGCGGGGGCACTGGACGGGATCGGGGAAAATTCACATATCATCCTGTTCTGCTGGATGCATAAAGGGGAACGGAACCTGTTAAAGGCAGTTCCCAGGAAATCCTGTTCTGATCTGCCGGCCAGGGGTGTTTTCTCGCTTCGCTCTCCTTCACGGCCAAACCCGGTATCGTTCAATGTTGTCCGTCTCCTGAGTATTCACGACGAACGTTTTCTGGAAGTGGACCATCTCGACATGGTCGATGGCACTCCCATTCTCGATATCAAGCCCTACCAGGCAGGGTGGGACTGTATTTTTTCTGCCATCAACCACGACCGGTCAGAAAAGATAAGAAAAATTTCAGATGCCGAGTTCATTGAAAGCCTGACCCGGGAGGCTGAAAATTATCACGGGGAACTCTGCCCGGGACTGGCCACGGCAGTCAGGATCGCACTATCTGCCAGCCGGATACTTGGTACCGACCTCCGAAAAAGCGACGTGGTGTTCACACCCGGGCCTGACCCCTGCATCAACGACGCACTCATCGGGATAACCGGGGCTCGCCAGGGAAACAGACGCCTTTTGCCGTCACCTTCCCTAAAAGAAACGGGAATTGGTGAATTGTACTGTATCTCGCGAGGTCCTGTGCAGATTATATTCCGGGTTCCATACAGGAAAACTGAATTTGATACGATACTCAAAGCCCGGGACGAGGAAATCTTTGATATCCGTATCAAAAACGGGGGTAATCGAAAAATCAGGGAAATATAACCCGTTCAGGGACGCTGTAAATCAGGGCACGCGGCGGCCGGGCAAACCCCGCAAGAGTAATATTAAGCCTCCGTGCGAGATCAATTCCTGTCGTAAAGGGTGCATTGTTGCTCACGACAAGACTTATTCCCGCCCTATAGGCCTTGGCAACCATGCCGGCAGGAAGACGCCCCGTGCAGACCATGAAACAGCCGGCTGTATCATGGCCGGAAAGTATGGCCATTCCCACCGCCTTATCCACGGAACTGTGCCGTCCCATATCCTCAGCTGACGACACCATGTTCCCTTCCGGGTCGAGCAGGATCGTACAGTGTGTCCCGCCGGTACTTCTCCATGTTGCTGCCATCCTGTTGATCAGGTCCATTGCATCAAAGATAGTGTCAATCTTCACCCTGATGCCATCCCCGAGCGGCTGATCCAGGGATTCCCAGTCAGTCAGGAGTCCGGGAGCACCTGAACTGCGAATCTCTGTTTCGGGACTACCGGGACACAGGGGATCATCCTTAAGAATCACGCGTAGATAAGGGCGGTCCACAGATATCTCCAGGATATCTTCCTTTTTTGATATGATACCTTCACAAAGGAGGTACCCGGTCACAAACGGTACGAGATCGAGGGGTGTGACGGCAAGCCGGGAAATAACCCGGTCATTGACGACGAGCGTCACGCTGTCTTCGATACATACATCTACATTTTTCAGTCCGATACCCTCTTCGCTGACTGCAGTCACCCGGTACGATTCTGTCATTGCAGGTTCGGGCCTGCATTTATCACTTTTTCTTTCCATCCGACTTAACCTCGGGCCTGTTATAAAAATTGTTCACTCATGCAGGGATGACCCAAATGCAATCATAGTATTGCACTCTGCCATAACAAAATTGTCATGTGACTGCCGGGAGTTCAATCCCCGGACGTAATAAATAGAAGAACAAGGGATCCACATCGGTATTTACCCGGTTATTTTACACCTATTCCCCTGAAGAATGTCAGGGAAAATGTTGCTTCTGACCCGCACGCCGTTATAAGATCCCTGATCCCGGAATTGCAGTTCTTCTCTGATACGAGGCCGAGCTTGATCATCCGTGGCTTCATCTCATCAATAATCGGTACAAGTGCATTTCCAATAAAACGGTCCCGAAGATCCTGGTTTTCGGCATCGCAGTAGACCGGTACCGGGGTTACATGGATATACCGGAACCCGGCTGTCGCGAGGAGGGGATGAATTTTTCTTCCTGCATATGAATCGCCGCCAAGCAGTTCATGAATCCGGGTAAAGGAATCCCATGTCTCGAGCATTTCGCTTGTATCAGGCCAGACCATAAAGGATCCGAAATCACTGGCAAGCAGGGTGATGGTACCCCCCGGCCTCAGGACTTTTTTCAGCTGCTGGATTGCCTTCTCGGGATTTTTAACATACTCTATTCCGAATGTAAAAATGACATGGTCAAAAGACTCCTCCTCGAAGGGAAGATCAAAGATATCCCCGACTTTAAACCTGATATTACGTATCCCTGCTTTTTTCCGCAGTTTAGCACCCTTGATTATGGATGACCGGGCGATATCAAGACCGGTAAACTGCGCTGCAGGACTGATCTGAGCGAGATAGCAGGTCTGCACCCCCGGCCCGCATGCTGCATCAAGAACACGACTGCCCGGGGGATAGATGATCGTATCAAAGAACACAGGCAGAAGGACCGGGACCTCTTCTAAGACCCGGAGTATCCTGTGATCATAGTACCCGTTAACAAAGTCATTTTTACGCATGAGTGAAACCACCGCTGGTGAGTGAATACCTGCACCGGAAGTATATCTGAACATAGAACCGGACCCCGTCTGCCACTGAATACCTCGTTTCTCCTTTCATTATTCTGACAATTTTTCAGGAATCCGTAAGTCGAGTTCACAAAAAAAACTCACGGATGTGCTCTCCGACGAAAGGTGTCTCCATTACTATTAGTAAGATAATTATATTTACTTTTTCATTAATTAAAAACAATTAATTTACGTTATCCATTTTCCCAATCCGGGACATTATAATAGACATTTTCGCAGGAACCCGGCGTTTCCGACAGATTATTAACAAGAAGACCCGGAACTCAGCATTAAAGAAACAGATGTGCGATAAGTATGCGTATTTGCATTGATTGCCGGCCCTGCAAAGTATAGTCTAATGCTATCCGCCTCTGTTCCGGCGATGATGTGTGTCGTCACCCGGTTATTGTCTGCATCCGCTTCAGGTAAGCAATAATCGCGTATCTCGCTGGATTCTGCCAGCTATCGGGCGAAAGGTATTCACCGGTCTGAAAACAGGGCATATCAGCTCTCTTGGCAGATAAGCCGGGAAAGTAAAATTGATTGTCGCGGAATGACCGTTGAACGCAGGAAACTTCCTGTTTTTGTGGTGCGATGACCTCTCCCGTGAAAGATCTCCTCACACTGGCGGTATTGTAACACATGGACACATTACAAGACAGCCGTCATCCCTGTTCTGGATT
>JBFYKV010000140.1:0-5359 GCA_041305745.1 Methanoregulaceae archaeon
ATCGGGGGTCTCCTGAAACATGCAAAGGCGATTACACGTGTCGCAAACCCGACGATAAACTCATACAAGCGTCTTGTTCCGGGATATGAGGCCCCGGTTTATATCTCGTGGAGCAACACAAACCGCTCTGCACTTGTCCGTGTTCCGGCTGCCCGTGGCAGCAGCACCCGTGCAGAATTCAGGAGTCCGGACCCGATGTGTAATCCCTACCTGACATTTGCAGCATTACTGACTGCCGGTCTTGACGGGATTAAAAACAAGACCATGCCCCCGGAAAGCACCGATGTGAATATCTATCACTTAAGCGAACAGGAGCGGAAAAAGATGGGTATCGAAATGCTCCCCGGCAGTCTTATTGAGGCCCAGGCGGAACTGAACAAGGATTCCGTTATCAGCAAGGCATTGGGAGCCCACGTTATGGAAGGGCTCAAATGTATCACAACGCTTGAGACTGATTCGTTCCGTATGGCCGTTCACCCATGGGAGCTTGACCGCTACCTGGCGAAATATGAATTTTTTTTCTTCTTCGGGAAATGGGAAAATATATATAATAAAGAAAACTACTTCCTTCCACTGAGGAAACGGGTACATGACAGCTGCCCCTGATGAAAACTATGCCGGCATTGGAAAAAATGAACAGAGCGGCCTGGAGCTTGTCAGTGTAAGGATCAGAGAAGCGGCGCTCAGCTGGCTCCCTATTTATTCCGCAGAAGACGATAAAAAAGATGTAAATCCGGTATTTCGTGGATTACCGGCTGAAGAAAAATCGGAAAAAGAGGGGAATGGTATCGTAAAATGAAGCTGATTCGTGCAATTATCAGGGAAGAGCGGGTACCCTTTGTTAAAAGAGCCCTTGAAAACGAGGGAATTTTTGGGATGACGGTCAAGGAGGTTCGGGGGAGGGGTGAACAGAAAGGTCTTTCTCTTCAGTACCGCGGGGGAATCCTTGCAATAGATCTGCTCCCGAAGGTCAGTATTGATATTTTTGTCAGGCCTGAGCAGGAAGAAGCAGTAATACAGGCAATCATGAAAGGCGCCAGGACAGGGAAAATTGGTGACGGAAGAATTTTTGTAATGCCCGCAGGTGAATCGGTGCGTGTACGGACCGGGGATGTGGAGGCCTGATATGTAGCGGCATGCCAGACCTCCCGACAAAAAATCTCTCCAGATGCAAACAAATGTTTGCATATGCTCAAGCCGGATCGCGGACTGATAAACAGGCCGCGATCTTTTTTTGCCCTGTGAAAGACGTGGGTGTCCGGATTGCGGCCGGACATCCAGAAGTCTGTTCAATAAAAGCATTAAGGTAACGATTCTGTTTGACCTTCGTACGATGAAAATTCCATACCGTCTGTTTATCGTGGGGACGGTCTTATTGCCTGTAGACCGGTTCCGGATTACAGGGTACACCTATATGTCACAATATATAATATTAAATAACTAGGAAACATATTTCCTTCCATCATATGATTGAAGATGAGAAGTCAATTACTGGTTCTGGAGTCCCGGAATTTCCCGAAGCTGTTTTATTACGGTATATGTCGGAGAGCGGAGCAGCAAGCACTGAGAGATCCCGTGAATATTCGTCTTGTTCAGGAGATGAAAGGTATTGTAGATTGTTCAATGATGGAGCGTGCGAATCATGAAAGACAACCTGAGCATGAATCCGGTACGTACTTCGATGATATCTGGTACTCCGGGATATGAATATTCACAATCAATTCCAACATCCCGGATGTTGATTAAATCCTGTGCCGGATTATTGAATGGGCTGTCTTACCCGGTAATCCTGGGACAGAGAATGCAAAAATTTAAGTCTGGTAATCCGGATGAACTCATATCTTTTCAGGAATATTCCTGAGATTTCAAAACATGCCACTATCGGTGAGATTACAATTGTGAGGTAACAAAAATGGTTTTAGATACGGGAACTACCGCCTGGCTCCTTACATCCACTGCACTGGTCATGCTGATGACCCCTGGCGTTGGATTTTTCTATGGCGGACTTGTACGCAGGAAAAATTTTATTTCGATGGTTGCACTCTCCTTCATAGCTTTTGCGCTGGTGAGTATACAGTGGGTGATTCTTGGCTATTCGCTTGCATTTGGCCAGGACATCGGCGGATTTATAGGTAACCTTGAATTTGCGGGACTTTCAGGGGTCGGGATGGATGCAGGAGATGCAGGGTATCCCCCCATTCTCTTCATGGTGTTCCAGCTGGTGTTTGCTGCAATTGCAATGGCGATTGTCACATCAGGATTCGCAGAGAGGGTGAAACTATCATCATTTATTATTTTTGCACTCCTGTGGACGACGCTTGTCTACGATCCGCTGGCTCACTGGGCCTGGGGTGGGGGATGGGCCGCGTCAATCGGTTCACTTGATTTTGCAGGGGGAACGGTAGTTCACATCAGTTCTGGTTTTGCAGCACTGGCAGTCGCAATGATAATTGGGAAACGGTCAGGATTTGGCCAGTATATGATGGAACCGCATAATATCCCGATGACGCTGCTCGGTGCAGCACTCCTCTGGTTCGGCTGGTTCGGGTTTAATGCAGGAAGTGCACTTGCAGCAGACGGGCTTGCAGCCAATGCGTTTGTTGTGACAAATATATCTGCAGCAGCCGGGGCTCTCGCATGGCTTGCAGCGAGCTGGGTGCGTGGCAGGCCGAGTTCTCTTGGCATGGTAAGCGGTGCGGTTGCAGGGCTGGTCGGGATTACCCCGGCAGCCGGTTATGTCGGTCCAATGGCTGCCATAGCGATCGGAGCGGTTGCCGGATTGATCTGTTACGCAGCGATGCTCTTCCGTATCAGGAAGGGACTTGATGAAAGCCTTGATGCGTGGGCGGTCCATGGCATGGGAGGCCTCTGGGGAGCACTTGCGACCGGTATCTTTGCTTCTGCCGCAATTAACGGTTATTCGGGCCTCCTCGAAGGAAATGTGGACCAGTTCATTGCAAATACAATCGGTGCAGTCGCAGCTATGGTCTATGCATTTGTAGTGACGCTGGTCCTTGCTTTTATCATCGACAAGACGCTTGGAATGCGGGTGTCAGAAGAAGAAGAATATGTAGGACTTGATATCTCTCAGCATGGGGAGAGGGTATGAGCAGGAGATCGGTATGAAACTGATTAAGGCAATTATCCGACCGGAACGATTTGAGTTCGTTAAAAAAGCCCTTGAGGACAGAGCGATATACGGCATGACCATCATGGAGGTGATGGGACGCGGTGACCAGAAGGGAATTGCACTCCAGTACAGGGGAGGTTCGATGATGGTCGATTTCATCCCAAAGATCCAGATAGAGATCGTCGTAAAGGAAAAGGACGCAGAGATGGTCATTCAGGTTGTGCAAGAAGCAGCAAAGACCGGTAAGATTGGTGACGGCCGGATCTTCGTATTACCAGTAGAGCGATCAATCAGGGTCCGGACCGGAGAGGAAGATGTCTGAAATCCAGGGATGAATAATTTTTACTTTTTTCAAAGGCGTTTTTTAAAAGAAATTTCCGTTAATTCATCTGTGACATCCTGAAAAATGTCAATTCAATCCGGGATATGTGGAACAATGAATTCCATGTCATCTTTTTTTCGGCTCTTTGCTATTTCTTGTGGATATTTTCTTTCTTGTAGAATGATATGCGGAGACTTTTGCATGCATACCTCAAAATGCGATAATCTTCGCAGACCCCGAAAATGCCGCGAAGGTTCAGCCTAAAGAAACCGCGGCGACGATTGCGGTCGCCAACAGAGAATACGGTATTCTGAAATGCGTAATGGCGTAGGACTTATTTGATTTAACGGCGGCGATTCAGTGGCTATTCAGTGCTCCCTTGAAGAACGAAGTTCCCCTCAGCCCATACAAAACAGAGAGGAGGCTTTTTGTCTCAAACTGAACTATAAATGCGTGTATTCCTGTAAAAATCTTATTTTAGACTTTATTCCCCGCCAGGTATTCTGTAAGAGAAAAAAAGTCTTTCAGATTTCCGGAATCCCCCAGAATTTGCGGAATAATGAAAGGTGAAAAATCGTGTTTAAATAAAAATCACAAGGTACAAGGGATATACAGGAGGTGCCCGTAACCTTTGGTTTATTTTATACCCTCCCGGTGCAGCACAGGACTCCCCCCCTGTCATTCCATTCAGTTATCCCGGGAGGATCTTTTTTAATGATTCTTCTGCTGCCACCCTCACATAGCAGTTGTCATCTTTACAGGCGTTTTTGAGCGGTTCAATTCCCCGGTTGTCTTTCAGCTTTCCAAGGCCTATTGCAGCTGCAAATCGTACATCGTGATCCGGATCAGATAGAAGCGGAACAATGTACTCGAATGACCGTGGATCACCTAAATTACCAAGGGAATCAACTGCTGCAATCCTGACCCATTTATTGGAGTCCCAGAGATCGATAATCAGGTACTCGACAGCAGCCCGGCCAATCTTCTGCGGATCAGCCACTGAACGCCATCGTTCAATGCCATTTTTTTCGTTGAAAGATGTTTCCTCAGCATTCATTCCACCCACCTCCCCCGGATAGGCGGACAGTCACCAATATGCATCCGGGCATATCAATCTATGCCAACCGGAAATGAATGGCAGAGTAAAACCGGATTTTCCCTGTTCAATGCGGCCTGTACCTTTGAAAAGACATGAATATTTGTGTAATTATCCCGCACTACCGGGGACACACCCCCGGGCTATGTACTAAGATTATATATGATGTATCTCCTATGGTTTTTTAAAGAAGGAATTATCAAAGAAGAGAACCCCAGAACCCGCGATGAACCCCTCCTAAAAATACCGGGAGTATCAGAATGTCGACGAGCCATTACACTTCATTAATAGCCATTTTTACCGTAATGCTGACCTTCACGTCATTTTGTCTCGCGGACACGCCTATACGGTACGAGATAGATTTCAGTGCAAACACGACCTCCGGCTTCGTTCCATTAGCTGTTCTCTTTACCGACACCTCAACGGCTCCGGGAGAAGTCATGTCCCGGTACTGGGATTTTGGTGACGGCATTTTTGTTCCCGGCCCGGGTCTGAGTATAGTCCATGTTTACACCACTCCGGGCCAGTATTCTGTCAGGATGGACCGTACTGATGACGAGGGGGTACACAGCCGTATCAAGTTTGATTATATCACTGCAGACGCATCCCCTACACCCACTCCGACTACTGGTCCGACGACTATTCCGACAACTTCACCAACAACCCGGCCGACCACGGTGCCGACTACTGCTCCGACCACGGCCCCGACCACGGTGCCGACCACCGGGTCATCCCGGCCGCCCGCTGAATTCCTGGGGGCAGTTACCATGTCAGGGAGCCCTGCACCGGCCGGCAGTACTATTACAGGAAC
>JBFYKV010000141.1:0-9157 GCA_041305745.1 Methanoregulaceae archaeon
CTTCATATCGATATTTTTGTTTTCGCTCACTTAATTTTGACCCCAGGGGCTCATTCAAAATTGACCCCCCCTCACCATGCACTGATGACCCCTTCAAATAAAAAAGAAGAGGGTAATCACCGCTGCCGATAACTCGTTCCCGTCATATTCAGGATAAGAGCCCGGCGGGTGATCCGGTCAAGCAAAGCAGCGGTAAGCGCCTTATCGTGGAATATCTTCACCCACTCCGAGAACATCAGGTTGGATGTGACCATCGTGCTGGACGTTTCATATCTTGACGCGAGCAACTGGAAGAGCAGTTCAGCACCCGGAAGGTCGAAGGTGATATACCCCAGTTCATCCAGGATCAACAAGTCCACCCGTTTCAGTTGCCGGAGAAGGTAGGTCAGTCGCCGATCCTGTTTTGCCTCAATCAACTCGTTTACCAGTCCTGCAGTCGTTTTGAACACAACCCGGAAATTCTGTTCACAGGCCCGGATACCTGTGGCAATTGCCAGATGGGTCTTGCCAGTCCCCGAGTTCCCGATCATCAGGACATTCCGGTGATCTTCAAGGAACCTCAAATCTTTCAACGTGCCCAAATAGGTTCTTCCATCCTCTGGCAGCGCATCACTAATCATGTCCTCAAACCGCTTCATGGTGGGAAAACCTGCTATACGGATGGCATTCAACCGTTTTCTGGCCATTCTAATGTCATATTCCGTCTCCAGGGCATGGAGCAGGAACGATTCGACTGCATCATGGTGAGGATCCAGTTCTATCTCCCTGGCACAGGAGGCAATCCCTGAAAGACGGAGCGTATGACAGAGTTCTTCGATTCGAGCTGACATCCCTTAAACCCCCATCAGCATATCATAGGCCGAGAGGTTCGGTTCACCCACCACGACATCGCAGGGGAGTGCGAGCGGTTCCACCATCTGGAACGGCTGTTGCCTGATGACGCATTTCAGGGTCTCATACGTGGGAACCATCTGGTGTTCTTCAAGCATATGAATCGCGTAGATCAGACCCTCCACCGAAGAATCCCTGATCAGAGAGATGATTGGGAGAAACTCTTTTGGGTTGTTCAGGTAGTGCTGATGAAATACCTGTTGAATGGAGTCATGTAACTGATGGAACACCTTTGAGTGGGGGAGCGCTCCCGGTTTTCTCCGGAATGTCTTGAGGTAATGTGAAATATCGAGTGAATAGTATCCTTTTCCAAATCTGCGGGTATGACTGGCGATTACCTGATCCCCGAATACCATCTCCAATCGTTCAGGAAAGATCTTCAGGGTCAGGTACTTCCCCCGGTACTCATCCGGGACAGAGTAGTGGTTCGATTCAAACAGGACCAGCGAATACTTTGAGATCTGGGCTGGTCGGGTCAGGTAATTCGAGAATTCAAGAGTTGGCAGCGAACCTAACGTAGCTCGCTCACTCTCAAGTCCTTCACGTGGCGTATACTTTCGACGATACACCGGTCGTCCGTTGATCTCAGCCAGATTATCGCCAAGATACTGGTTGACCTCATCCGGCGATTTGAACTGGGTCCTCTCGCTAAAGACAGTTCTCCGGATATATCCGATCGACTCTTCATCAGTCCCTTTCTCGTGGGGTGACCTGACATTACATGCATGTGGCTCAAAGCCATAGTGAATGGCAAACTCGAGAAACCTGGGGGTCCACTCCTTTGTGGAGGGATCGATGACAGTACGCATATTGTCGTAGAATATCGTCCCGGGTACACCACCAATCTCCTGAAAGAATTCAAAGTGGGCGGCAATGACCTTGAGGAGGGATTCCCGGAGGTAGACCTGGGAGAATCGGTACAGTGAATTGTTCAGTACCATGGTGGCCATTGACCACTTTCCCCACTGGCCATCTATGCTGAGATCGGTTTTCCCCCAGTCGAACTCCGCACGATATCCTGGTTCCTTTTCTTGGAGGATGTAGACATCACGGTGCTTTTATGAGATGGTGCCAGATTTTCTTTCCGTTCCAGCGTTGTTTCTTCGAACGGTCTGGATTCTCTTCCAGGATACGGTGGATCTCTTCTCTAATTTCCGGGGTGACAACACTGCAGGGTCGCCGGATCTGGCGGTTGCTGGGAAGAATCTCTTCCTCCAGTCCTTGTTTGACTAATTCAACCCGATTTACATACTTCTTGACGGTGTTACGGGATATGTTGATTTCCCGGGCAACTCGTTTGTATGACTTATGCAGCTCATACAGGTCTACAATTCGTTTATGTCACTCATTCGTTTCACCGTGGCCCCCTCCCTACTTCTCTTATGAATAGGAAGGGACTTGATTGGTGGGGGGGTCAATTTTTAATGAGCGTGTACATGCATACCGGATACAGGAATATCGCCGGATACAATGAAGTACGATCCTGATTTTCTCTGTCATGGGTTGCGCTTCTGCCTGTATCATTACAACAGATCTTCCGGGTGATATCTTATGCAGAGCCCCGGATATAGAACTAAATTTTCCCGGTCCCGGAAATTCTCTCCTGTTTCAGGTTTCAATTTCAAATCATTATCCATGATCACAGAAAAGGGCCGTGAAGACGGATGAATCACACTCTCCAGTGATAGCCGGGCCGGACACGATGAAAAGGAGAAGGGTTAATATTATCAATAATTAATTTCATCTGGTTATCATATGAAGATAAGTTCACGCAACCAGCTCAAAGGCACAATTAAAATGATCAAGAAGGGTCCGGTCAACAGCGAGATCATTGTCAGCCTTTCGGGAGGAAACGAGATCGTGTCGGTGATTACAACCTACTCGGCAGAAAAAATGGAGTTAAAGGAAGGATCGCAGGTGTACGTGGTTGTCAAGGCATCCGAGGTCATGATCGGGACCGATTAAAAATGTTCTTTTTAAAAACTATGCGGCTGTTCTATTCGGATCAATCCCGTCCCGGACCGGGCCTGCCCCGGAATACTAAAAAAACAATCGCCGGGACGGGTAAAGAGCCGTCAGAACCTTGTCATAAACAATGCTTCAATATATTCTGCACTTGACATTTTTTTATCAGAATTAAACCACACTTCAACTTCAGATTTCCCGATGAGAAAATTCAGCTCGAGAAGCCCGTACTTGTGAATAATATATACCTGACCCTGCCCGGTCTCCCTGACCCAGAGTTCCTGGTCCCGGGAAAATTCCAGGATATCTTCCCGGGTAACCGGGCGTGGCAGCCGGTAGATCCGTCTTTCCCAACCGGGATACGGCGGGACAGGGTTTTCGTAAATCATTTTCATTCCAGTGTTCTCCTGTGTCATGACAACCGGTAACCTGCTTTGTGAAGGTTTTTCTGTACAATATTCCCTTCGTTCATATAAAAAAAGCCTGAATCAAAAACGACGTGGATATAAAACGAGCAGGAAAAAACCATTCAACCCCGCCTTTAAATGAATATATCTACAGGAATCATTGTTATTTACTCCTGATCCTGGCTTTAGTCCTTTATCTGTGCATGATGAACTCCGGCAGGAGATGCTCACAAAATAATTTTTGTTCCCACATACCCTGAACCCCACGTCAGGTCCGGTTTTTTTAAAACACTTTAAATAGCAGTCAATTGTATCCTGCACCTGTGCACAGTGAACGGGCAATGACGGGCATAATTTAAAACGGGTTTTTCCGGACAAAAACCCCGCCCCGGAAAGCCAGGTCCGGGCATTGACCCGCAGGATGAGGGTGAAATTGCCTCTAAAAGGTGATGAATCAGCCATTCCGGTTCACTGCAGGCAATTGGAACTCCACATGCAACCCTTAAAAAGAAATCCCGTGACCTCCCGGTTTCATTTCATGGAGGGAATTCTCCCGCTCAGCCGTGCGCAGGTCCCTGCCGAGATTCTCGCCGGGCTAACCTTCGCAGCCCTTGCCATACCAGAAGTAATGGGATACACGAGGATTGCCGGGATGCCGGTCGTCACCGGTCTTTATACAATTCTGCTGCCGATGGCTGTCTTTGCATTCTTCGGTTCATCGCGCCACCTTGTGGTCGGTGCTGATTCGGCGACTGCCGCAATTATTGCAGCCAGTCTTATTGCCATGGCTGCACCGAAATCACCTGAATATGTCGGATATGCCGCAATGATAGCACTGCTTGCGGCAGTTCTCCTGATTGCAGCAAGCCTCTTTAAAATCGGGTTTGTTGCAGATTTCCTCTCCCGCACGGTCCTCATCGGGTTCCTTACAGGGGTTGGCATCCAGATAGCGATTGGGCAGGTGGCCGGGATGACCGGTATCCCCATTGACCAGTATGCGACACTCATGCAGGATCTCTTCTTTTCCGGGTCTGTCCCCTGCTGCATCCACCTGCCGACGCTTCTTCTCTCCATCTCGGTAATCGCAGTCATCCTCGTTGCCCGGATAATCGGGACACGGGTTCCGGGGGCCCTCATCGCGGTGGCAGGCGCGATGATTTTGAGTTTTGTATTTGACCTTTCATCCAGGGGCATCGCCGTTCTTGGTCCGGTACCGGGCGGACTCCCGGCGATCTCCTTCCCCCAGGCAGGACTCTCTGAAATTCCCGCGCTGACAGGCATTGCCGTGGCCTGCTTCGTTGTCATCCTTGCGCAGAGTGCCGCCACATCGCGGGCATATGCGCTGAAATTTTCCGATAGCTACGATGAAAATACAGACCTTCTCGGTCTCGGACTGGCGAACGCGGCGGCAGGCATTTCAGGTACGTTCGTAGTGAACGGGAGCCCCACCAAGACCGAAATGGTCTACGATGCGGGCGGACGCACCCAGGCGACCCAGCTGATCGCGGTAGCAATTGTCCTTGCCATCCTCCTCTTTATCACCCAGCCTCTTTCCTACCTGCCATCAGCCGCCCTGGCCGCCGTCGTGTTTCTCATCGGCCTTCACCTCGTCGATATCAGGGGAATGAACTCACTCCGTACACGGCGGCCCGTCGAGTTCGGCGTGGCCCTTATCACCGCATTTACTGTCGTCTTTGTCAATGTAACGATAGGAATTGCCGTTGCCGTCGTGCTCTCGATACTTGCCCACCTTCGCCACAGCTATCGCCCGCTCAATACACTGCTTGTACAAACGCCCCGGGGAGGAATGAAATCCACTCCGCTTGAAGAGGGTCGCCAGGCTGCAGACGGGCTGATAATCTACCGTTTCGGGTCAAACCTCTATTTCGCAAACGAAAGCCGTTTCACGACAGAGGTCCTTGATACCGTTGCAAATGCAAGGCCCCCGCTCGAATGGTTCTGCCTCTCTGCGGCAAACATCGGCGATGTGGATTATACCTCAGCGGAAACACTCAGACTTGTTATCGCACATGTACAGAAGAGAGGGGTGACATTTGTCATGAGTGAAGTGGGAGACCGTGTCAGGGAGGAATTCGGGAGGGACGGGATTTCCGAATTGGTAGGAATGGAGCATATCTTTGAATCGGTCCAGGACGCCATAGAGGCGTATAAAATCTATGGGCCCGGCAAACACGATTGAACAGATGGACAGGAATACAGGGAACCACCCCTCATGTTCAAATGCCAGTCAGGTCAGGAGGTATTCACATGACATTTGAGTGCAGGCAATGCGGAAGGTGCTGCATGTACCTCGGGGATTATATCATTATCGAACGACAGACCGGCCCGTTTGAATTCGAGGCTGCCTGCGTCAGCACAGGGACTGAATTTATTACCCGTGTTGTTCCTGATAAACAGCACCTGTTTCAGGACGGTTCATTCAGCGCCGGTCATCCCTCGGCATGCCCTTTTCTCAGGCCGGCAGGTGACGGGCGAATTGTCTGCACAATTCATGATTCCCGCCCTGACCAGTGCAGGGCATTTCACTGTACGTCCATGCTGATTTATTCCCCGGGCGGGGCGCTGGTCGGAAAAGTGAACGGCAACCTTGCTATCCTGACGGATGACAAGGGATTGCGTGAACTCTGGCAGAGAACCATTGATACCATCCCTTTTTCATCTCCTGACATCGAACGGCGGATGCAGGAGGTCCTGACCAGGCATGACTACCGGGTTTCGGTAATGGCCGGACCGGACTACCCGGATGAGTATCCCCGCGATTACGGCATCGCATAATATCCGGAATGAAAGGATTATGATAAATCCTGTTAACATCGGAGATTTATGCCGCACTCCCTGTTTTTAAAAAAAAAGATCTATAGTTCAGGAGTTTTTAGCCAAAAAAGACGATTGATTCCAGGTAATCCAGAAATGGTGACAGGAAAAATAGGCGGATACACATGCATATAATCAGGGAACACCCAAAAAAGTCCATAAACTTCCCGGATTTAATCCATACCGGTTTTTCGCGCCTTTTCCGGCAGCGGTGACCGCATAGGAAAAAACAGGATTTCTTCAGGGATTCCTCTCCATGTCGGCCCGTTTCACCTCGTTGTATAACAGAACAAGCGAGAGGCTGATGAGGTTTAACGTAGTTGCGGCAAACCAGAGCCATAACTCGTTCAGGGTCAGGGTTGTAATCCACCCGGACCAGAGCATGAAACAGATGATGGTAAACGAGAGGAGGGTATCAAATGCGAGAAATACCCCCGGCTTTCGAAAATACCGCCCTGCCTCCGCAATGGAGCAATACTCGAAACGGGCCGGCCGGTGGAAGAGGTCTAGACCGGCACGGCTGATATTCATAAGCAGGTCAACACCGGCCCAGATGATAATAAGCCAGCCTGCACTGGAAAGAAGAGAAGAGGTCATGTCGCCGGCCCGGACCGCGGATATCCCGAATATGAGCTTGAAGATGCAGAACGGGACCCCGATTGTCAGGGAGAGGAAGAAGGGCCTGCCAGACAGGTATTGCAGCCGGTCGTAATCTCCCGCCGGCCCCCCTGACTTTTTGATCTCTTCTGCTGACATCGATGTTACCAGTCTCCGGACAGGCCGGGAGGTCGCCCGGCCGGTTAATCGTGAATCATGGTCAGGAGCATCTTGAACCGGTGTTGCGCCCTGACCGCATGGGGAATTCGTGCAGGCATGATTATCATCTGGCCCTTGTTCAGCGAATATTCCACACCGGCAATAGTGATCTCAGCTGATCCCTCGATGATAGTTAAAATCGCATCATAGGGTGCCGTATGTTCAGAGAGGCCTTCGCCGGCATCAAATGCAAACACAGTTATCGTCCCTGAAGGAGTGTTGACGAGCATCCGGCTCACAACCGAGCCGTCCTGGTATGAGATCAGCTGTGCCGGATCCAGTATCTTTTCCTTTAATTCTTTATCTGGTGTATCAGTCTTAGTAGGGCACATGAATCAGAGATGTGCTGTATGATCCTTTAAGTGTGCTTTTCATTCCCGTCCTGGTCCGGGGTGATAAAATGGTAGCTGACTGGAAAACCCGGGCAACCGGACCCTTGTGCATCTCATCATGAATAATATCATGGAACCGCTACAGATTACCTGATCGTATGAAAAAAAGAGCCATTACTGGTGAAAACATGTACCGGTGCCTCAAAAAAGCAGAACCAGATCCGGTTGTCGGAATCCGCATTATACGGGTTACCGGGGATGACACGAGGGGACTTTATATTGCTGAACTTGATTAGGAATTGCGGATTACCGCTCATTTTCATACTCATGGAAAAGAGATATACTGAATCCTTCGCGGAAGCGGGAGGATTCATACCGGTCCACCTTCGAACGGGGAAACCGTTACCCGGAACGACCCGGAAGACCCTGACGAGGGGACAGATTTACTGTTCCTTGAGGGATGGTGCATTCACTTGAGAATACTGGTTCAGGAATAATACACTGCAGGACCATGGTACCGGTATATATAGAGCAATAAGAATCATAAGCCACACATAAGAAGAAGCCGGAGTTCTGTGAGCGAACTTCAACGTTCACTCGGGGTATGGCAGGCTGCCGCAGTCAGCATCGGGGCAATTATCGGAGCCAGGGATATTTGTCCTGATCGGAGTTGCCTCCGGATTGGCAGGACCTGCAGTTATTCTTTCATTTATTCCTGCAGGCCCTGCCGCGATGTTTACGGCATTGTGTGCCGCAGAGATCTCTTCATTTATCCCCGAAGCAGGCGGGTTCTATCGCCCGGGTAATTTTTCCACAGCAGGGAAACATTCAATTATTCTTTTTTCCGGCTAAATATCCTCTTTTCAGGGCTTTCCTGCCCGTTGCCACCTCACCGGTTATTCTTCAGGGCCGAAAAGAACCGATACCGGTCTCGTATCCCCGTGCAATGACCGATGCCCCGAGAAGCGGTGCACGACCACCGAGTGCGCTGAAACGGAATTCAGGGGTTTTTAAGTAGTGGTCAAGGTGACGTTGCATAGGACCAAGAATAAGGTCCCTGTTTCGCAGAACGACAGCCCCATCCATTATAATGACCTCAGGGTCATAGGCAACGATTACATCAGAAAAGCCACGTGCATTTATCCTCCCCAGCTCTTCGATGAATGAAAGGGCCACCGGGTTACCACTCCCTGCAGCGGCAAAGATCTCCTGTGCGGTATCCCTGCCAAAACCGGCCGGAGAGAGAGAGTTATATTCGCAATACGCCCGGAAAAATCGGGGAATATGCCTTCCTGATGAGAACCCCTCCCAGTGACCGTAGTGCCCGCACCCGCACCGGTGGTTGTAACGGTCGTCGACAATAAAATGGCCGATTTCACAGGCATTTCCGTCCCTCCCGAGGATAAGTCTCCCGTTAAGGATTGCACCTGCCCCAATCCCGGTTGAGATGGTGATATAAAGGAGGTTGTCCGTGTCACTGCCACCCCCGTAGGTATATTCACCGAGCACCCCTGCATGGCAGTCATTGACCATATGCACCGGGACACCGAAGGTATCATGCAGGGGTTGGACAAGCGGTATTACCGGATACGGGATATTCGGAGGATTGACAATCGCTCCTGCGTGGATATCCACCGGTCCTGCGGCGCTGATACCAATGCCGGAAACGGTGATATTGCCAGCATTCTCCAGGAGTCCGTTTATTTTGATTGAGAGATCTGACGCAATGATATCTGCCGAGTCCCCATGCGCCGGGGTGGATGAGGAGAGCGATGAACATATTTTTCCTTCTCCGGTCACCACCGCAACCCGGGTGTTGGTGGCCCCCACATCGATGGCAATCACATGGTCCATATTATTCCCGTTTTCGTGACATTATCTGGTTGTATTCATCCTTTCCAGACGGTGTGA
>JBFYKV010000142.1:0-11595 GCA_041305745.1 Methanoregulaceae archaeon
TCGTCCTGATGAACGAGTCAGTCGGGATCATCGTCCAGATGGTGGTGATAATATCCTCGATTCTTCTTACCATGCTTCTCACCTACCTGATGATGGTCAGGTCCGAGGCCATTGTCAGGCGTATCGGGCAGCGGGAGTTCCGTGTCATCAACCGTCTGATGGGAATGCTGCTTATCGCGATCGCCGTACAGTTCGTCATAAACGGCCTTAAAATGGCATTCCCGGTTCTCGGGGGGTAATTACCCGGTGGTCGGGACGGGACACCCGATCGAAACAATGGTATGGTATCCGCACATCACAGCTGCTGATGGTACTCATCTGCAGCGCCCAGGTTGCCCCGGTATGGGAGAACCCTGAAAAGACCATCATGCGTTCTGAACCATGTGTCAGGCAGGCTTCAGATGCTGGTGCAGCCCTGGTCTGTTTTCCCGAGCAGTTTGCAACAGGGTGGGACCCGCTTTCGAAAAAAAATATCCAGGACAGAAACGGCCCCGTGGTCAGGGCGCTCCGCCGCTATGCAATGGAATACGGCCTGGCAGTCCTCGGGTCGTTCCGTGAGACCTATCATCCGCATCCGAGGAATACGTGCATAGTATTTGACGACCAGGGCAGTGAATTCGCTCACTATTCCAAGTGCCACCTCTTCACGCCGGGCCACGAGGAGCAGGCGTATACTGCAGGTGAACATCTCGGACTGTTTGACCTGGGGGGTCTGAGGTTTGGTATCGGTATCTGCTATGACCTGCGGTTTTCCCCGCTCTTTTCTGCCTATACCCGGGCCGGTGCAGATGCCGTTGTTATTCCGGCGGCATGGCCTGCTTCACGCTCTGTTCACTGGGACCTTTTCATCCGTTCGCGTGCCGCCGAGCACCAGATTTTCATTGCCGGGATCAATACGACCGGCCAGACCCCGGTTGACACCTATCGCGGCGGCTCAATGACCGCTGATCCGACAGGTTCAGTCATTGCCGGCCTTGGCGAAGCTGAGGGCCTGCTCGTATCTGACCTACCGCCGCAGGTTGTTACAGACGCCCGGAGGGCACTGCCCGTGCAGGAAGACCGCCGTCCTGACCTTTATCACCGCCTCATGATCCCCGGCGGAGGCAAGACCTCGTCAGGGGGACCGGCAGACCCGGGGGTGTAAGACCGGGCTTGTCTTCCGGCAGTGGAAATACACGCGGTCCGGCGCGATGCATTGCTATATTTACCCATAAAAACCAAATTCTATACATGTACCATCTCGTGTGCGTCCATTGTGGAGCGACGTTTCCACCCGGCGAGATTATATATAACTGCTCCAGGTGCGGCCATCTTCTTGCAGTCCAGTATGACCTCGATTCAATATCAGCAGACCGTAATGTGTGGAACAAACGCCCCCTCTCGGTATGGAGGTACCGCGAGATCCTTCCGGTCACGATCGAGCCGGTGACCCTGCAGGAAGGGGGTACCCCGCTCTACCACTTAAAGAGGCTGGGCAAAGAGATGGGAATAAAAGAGCTCTATGCCAAGCACGAGGGAATGAATCCCTCGGGATCATTCAAGGACCGTGGAATGACCGTCGGGGTAAGCATGGCGCTGCAGCTGAAGATGACCAGTGTAGCGTGCGCAAGTACCGGGAATACCTCTGCAAGCCTTGCAGTCTATGCAGCAAAAGCCGGGATCCCGGCAGTTGTCCTGCTGCCGGCCGGCAAGGTTGCAATGGGTAAAGTTGCACAGGCACTGATGCACGGGGCACGGGTGATATCAATACGGGGCAATTTTGACCGGGCGCTTGAGATGGTCCACGAGTTATGCCTCTCGCACGGGCTCTACCTCCTCAATTCGGTCAACCCGTTCAGGCTTGAGGGTCAGAAGACCATCGGCTTTGAGGCCATCGACCAGCTTGGCTGCGTACCTGACAGGATTGTCCTTCCGGTCGGGAATGCCGGCAATATTTCTGCAGTCCACAAGGGCCTGCTTGAACTTGAAACGCTTGGCTTTATCGACCGCCTCCCGATGATGACCGGCATCCAGGCGGCCGGGTCAAGCCCGGTCGTCAGGGCAATTCACGACGGCCTGCCTGAAGTGATCCCGGAAAAGAACCCTGAGACCATAGCGACCGCTATCCGTATCGGGGCCCCGGTGAATGCCGAAAAGGCCCTGACGGCCATCCGTGCGACCGGGGGGACTGCCGCATCGGTAACCGATGACGAGATCCTGCAGATGCAGCGTGATCTTGCGCGAAAAGAGGGTATCGGCGTCGAACCCGCATCGGCGGCATCTGTCGCAGGTGTGCGGAAACTTGTTGAAATGGGCGAAATCGACCGGGACGAACGCATCGTATGCGTCGTGACCGGCCACCTGCTAAAAGATCCGGAGACCGTGATCAGGCAATGCGAACCACCCTTCGAGATCGATGCAGATGTGCAGTCATTGCTCTCTGCATTGCATCTCTGATACTTGCACTGCCCGTCACCGGGCTCATGGCAAACTACTGGATCTCCCCGAACGGCACTACGTACCGCGGGGTAATAGAATTACGAAACGCCGACCGGTACGATTTTTCCGAAACCGGAATGCTCGGCGAGCGGATACCGGTACACCCGGAAAATGTGAAGTTATCAGGGAGCTGTTCGCCCTGCCCTTTCAACTGGAGCGGGACTTCGACCATCCTTTTTCCGGAGGGGAATTATACCCTTTCATTCAACGCTCCGATCCGGGAAAACCACTTTACCGTGCAGTATGATGAACCTTACCAGGTCTGGATCGAGCTCCAGCAGGGAATCGATATCCGGAACCCGCTCCTCGGAGCGATGAACCCCGGTGCAGAGGTCCGGGAAGGCGTCAATGATTCCGTCGTTGTAAAGTGGGATTCAACACGGCTGGTCGATATAAGGTTTTATGACAAGGCACGGGAGGACCTGCTGTACCTCTTTGCCAATTTCTGGATTATCATTGCGATAGTGATGCTCCTCCCATTCCTGATGATGCGGAAAAGAAAAATGCCGTAAATACCCAATCACCGAAGGGGGATTGATTTTTCCGGGAAGATTCCCGATTTTTTTGTTCTGCTGAAATTTTTATTCCGATAAAACCTGTTTAATCCATGGTTCTGGCAGGAGTGATTGTATGACTCGCCGCCCCACCCTTCTGCAGGGTCGTCTTCAGGATGGTTTTTTTGGCAATTCTGTTATTTTTTTTTGGTTTGTTGACATCCTCATATCTATCTGGCCTGTTGGATTCATGGTTCTGGCAGGAGTGGGCACTCACCCCCACCCGGTCCCTCCCCGCTTTTATGATTGACCCGGGGCAGGGTTTCACGGGCATTTTTTATTTTCCAAAAATCATGGAGCACAGTCCCTGTCGCAGTAGGGGGGGGACACTCATACGATCATGGGCATCAGCCCCGGGAGTGTCAGAATTTTGAGTGCGGGCGATAGTAGTGGAATAGTGAGAGCGCGGGGATGAGGTCAACAGAGCGATTTGGCATGAAAACGGACATGATGCCGACAGGCCACAAGCATACAAGATGAAAATGTCAGGGGGACATTTTCATATTAAGTCCCAGTGGTTTTCATAAGTAAGGCCTGTGAACATAGTTCCCACAGGTGTTTTTTTTAAAAAAAACGAACAGCTATCGGTCACATCCTGGCAGCGAAGGCATAACTGACATCGAAATCAGGAATGCCGGAAAGAAAGTCGTGGTTGAGACCGTGGGAAATAGCTCAAGAGTGATCAAAGAGCTGCCGAAAAAAAATCCTGTAACAACGTTATTCAGGGACTTCTGCCGCTGATGACCTGGTCAAGAAGTTCTTTTACTTCCTGTATCCTGTAGGGCTTTGGCATGACAGCGACAAAACCGTGCTTCCTGTAATCAGAAATGATATCATTTGATGAAAAACCGCTTGATATAATACCCTTGACCCCGGGATCTATTGATTTAAGAGCAGTTATCGTCTCAAGACCGCCCGGACCGCCTTGTATGCTCAGGTCAATGATAACTGCATCGAACGGGTTGCCCGCCTCTTTCGTCTTTTTATAGAGGTCGACCGCTTCATTCCCGTCAGAGGCAAGACCGACATTGTATCCGAGGTATTCGAGGATGTCATGAGCAATCTCGCGGATCCCCTCCTCGTCATCCATCACAAGAACATTTCCCTTCCGGGAACTGTTTTCATTACTCATGCCCTTTGCCCCCCTTTACATTCGTGCCGGTTAACAGGTGCCGGCAATAATATTATGCCGGTATTTTTACTATCTGTGAATTTCAGCCCGCTGATTATATACAACTATCTTGCTTTTTATAAAAAAGTTAGTGGTGATTGCAATCGCAGGTAACTGACATCAGTCTTTTTTCAGGTTGATATCAATGCCATATCTTTCTGCATTGCGGTCTGCGATTGCCTGGATTTTTGCGATTTCCGTGTCATTCCGGACTGGTTTGAAGAGGTGCCTGAACCTTTTCTGTGTTTTTAAATATTCCCCGACCGGTTTCCGGACGACTTTTTTAACCCTCTTTACCTGTCCCTGTTCCATTTCATAATTAACCCACAGGCCGGTCTCGACAGCCAGTTTGCCGATTTCAAGTGTTTTTTCCGCTTCAAATCCCCATCCCGTGCTACAGGGGGCATGGATCTGGAGGTAACAGGGACCGGGGGTTTCAAGTGCCTTTTTCACTTTTTTCTTCACATCGGCCGGGTAGGCAATAGTTGCAGTAGCCACGTACGGTGCACCGTGTGCAGCAAGTATCATAGGCATGTCCTTCTTTGGCCGGGAGTTGCCTGTTGCACATTTACCGGCAGGACTTGTCGTCGTGCTGGCATCGTAGGGTGTCGCTCCTGACCGCTGTATGCCGGTGTTCATGTAGGCTTCGTTGTCATAGCAGATATAGGTGAAATCGTGTCCCCGTTCAAATGCTCCGCTGATACAGAGCATCCCGATATCAAATGTTGCACCGTCACCGCCGATTGCGATCACCTTCTCCTTCCGCCCCTGCTTTTTGAGGGCGGCCTCTATCCCTGAAGCCACTGCCGAATTATTCTCAAAGAGCGAGTGTATCCATGGGACTTTCCACGCTGTTTCGGGATAGGGTGTCGAGAAGACTTCCATGCAACCGGTCGATGAGACAACGATGGTGTCCTCACCGGCGGCATCAAGGATGAGGCGTGACACAAGTGCTGCCCCGCATCCTCCACAGGCCCGGTGGCCGCACTCGAAGAGATCACAGGTCTGGCCTGCCATCAGAGCACCTCCGTCCGGAGTCCATAGAAAAGATCACCAATTCCGGCCTCGGCACCTGATACCACTTCCCTGATATCCTTCTTGCGCACGTCCCTTCCGCCGAGTGCAATGATATAATCGAGCACCGGGATCCCGGACCCGTATAATGCATCTTTTATTTCGAGTGCAACCGCACCCTTTGCCCCGAGGGAGATATTTTTGTCGAGCACTGCTACTCTTGATACACCTGACAATGCGGATTTCACCTCTTCCGTGGGGAAAGGCCGGAATGTCCTGATCTTTAACAGGCCGACTTTTTTCCCTGCGTCCCTCATCTCGTCGATCGCGTCTTTTACCGTGCCGCAGATAGAGCCCATGGCGACAAGCGCCGTATCGGCATCATCAAGCCTGTATTCCTCGACCGGGGACTGGTAGTCACGTCCGAACATCTCAAAGAATTCCTTCCCTGCCTTTGCAAAGACTTCCGCGGACCGTTTCATGGCCTGGTCGATCTCGTACCTGAATTCAAGGTAATAATCAGGTGTTGCATACATCCCGAAACTGATCGGGTCCCTGCTGTCCAGCTTCTGGTACGGCTTGAATGCAGGGAGATACCGGTCTGCCTGTTCCTGCGTGATCATATCGACAGGCTCGTAGGTATGCGAGAGAATAAACCCGTCAAAGCAGACAAATGCAGGGAGCAGGACATTGTGGTCCTCAGCGACTTTGTATGCGATGTAGTGGAGGTCAGTTGCCTCCTGGTTGTCCTCAGCATAATACTGAAGCCAGCCGGAATCACGAAGCGATATGGAGTCCTGCTGGTCGTTCCAGATACTTAACGGGGCACCGAGCGAACGGTTCACGATGGACATCACGACCGGCAGACGCATCCCTGCGACATTGTAGCAGACTTCAAACATCAGTGCAAGCCCCTGCGAGGTGGTCGCTGAATAGACGCGTGAACCCGCAGCACTTGCACCGAGGCATGCCGAGAGTGCCGAAAATTCGCTTTCCACCGTGATGTACTCGCAGTCAAGGCTGCAGTCAGCGACCATATCTGCAAGCGCCTCCACGATATGGGTCTGAGGGGTAATCGGGTAGGCTGCAATAACCTCAGGCCGGCACTGTTTCGCTGCCTTTGCCACGGCATGCGACCCTTCCATAATTTCCAGCATTTTATTTCTCCTCCAGTTTCATCGTGATTGCATCTGACGGGCACTCTTCAGCGCAGAGCCCGCATCCCTTGCAGTAGTCGTAATCCGGAACGGGAAGTCCCTCTTCATCGTCCCTGATACACCCTTCCGGGCAGATGGTGGAACACAACCCGCACCGTGAACATTTTTCATGCTCGAATTCGGGTTTAAAGACCCTCCAGGAACCTGTTTTGTTCTCGCGGGCCTTGCCCGGGCGTGCAGAACAGCCGACACCAAGCGCCATATCAGGACGCCCCCTTAACCATTTCATATGCCTTCCGGGCTGCTTTGACATTTTTCTCTGCGAGATCGCCGTGGAAGCGGTGCCTGAGTGCATTTTCGAGTGCGTTTATCTCAATTTCACCGCTTGCGCTTGCAAATGCGCCCATAAGCGTTGTATTCGTGATTGGAAGGCCAAGGACTTCAAGCGCGATTGAAGTCGCATCGATCGTGATCACCCTGACACCTTCGGGAACCGGGAAATTCATTTCCTTCTCGGTATTGACTATTACTATCCCGCCTGCCTTGACTCCCTGGAATACGTTGACGTCGCGGATCAACGTGCTGTCCTGAACAATGATGTAATCAGGTTCGTAAACCTGGCTTCGCAGGCGAATTTTTTTGTTATCGAACCGTACAAACGCCTGCACAGGTGCACCCCGGCGTTCAACGCCAAATGCAGGAAAAGCCTGTGCATAGACGCCACCTTCAAAAGCAGCGACTGCAATCAGTTCGGCAGCAGTGACCGACCCCTGCCCGCCTCTGCCATGAATACGTAACTCTTTCAAAGAAATCCCTGTATTAATTTTACATGATTAATAAATATAAATTTACATTTCGACGCTGAGTCCAAGGATCTCCTGCCGCCCTGAAAAGACTTCCCGTGCAATTCGTGCAATACCGCGGGACGCACACCACTCATCATACACGGCCACGTCCCTCCCGAGCAGCGACTGCACCTCCGGGCCGATCACCGGCGCAAGTGAACCTGCAAGCGCCACCCGTGCACACGGGTTGAGGAGGAGAAGTGCCGCGCATTCCATGGCCGAGAAGAGCGCCACGGTCCGGACCTGTTCGGGTTCGGGAATGGTGTACCGTACCCCTGCATGCAGGAACGCTTCGTTTGCAGTTGATGATCCGCTGTCTACCCTGCGGATTGCATCCACATCGAGGGCGCCATGCTCCATCCCGGGTGCAAAGATGCACGCGTCGAGCGCCCCGACCAGTTTTCCATTCCTGACAAGGATTGTCACCGTGTTGGAACTCGCGTCCGAGACCACCACGTCACCGCCGAGGTCATGGCAGACCTCGAATGCAATTCCAACTTTTTCCGGGCTTGCCTGGTGCGAATATGCCTTGAACCGGATATCAGTTGGTGAACCGCGGTGAATGCCCGGAATCACTACCGCGGGTATCCCGCTTTTCCGGATTTCGTCAAAAACCCTTGTCCCGCCGCCAGTATGTTTCCCGGCCCCTTCCCGGCTCACCAGGCCCCGGTTAATGACACGATCGACAGGGGTAATGCTGCTGAAATTGTCACCCATTGAATAGGTAAGGGCAATCCCCTCGATTTCATCAAGCGGGCAAAGCCTGCCGAGGTCATTGTAAGAGAAGCGGACCGCATCGGATCGCGGTATTTTGAACTGGTCGCGATCAGATGCAAACCTCATCGATGTCGTACCGTGATCAATCCCGATGAACATAGCAGTTATCCTTTAGCATGGAATACATATTAGGTTATAATGTTCAGTGTCGTGACCGGAGGAGCGGGATTTATTGGTTCGCACCTCGTGGATGCCCTCGTGGCACAGGGAGACCGGGTGCTGGTCATCGATTCCCTGATCAGCGGAAGCATGGCAAACCTTGCCGGGTATACCGAAAAGGATGTGAAACTGGTCAGGGCCGACCTTCTCGCAGACGGCTGGCAGAAATCGCTTGAAGGAGCTGACCGGGTCTATCACCTTGCCGCCGACCCTGATGTCAGGCAGAGTGCAATTACGCCTGATTCGCAGATACGAAACAATATCATCGCGACCCAGAGGGTGCTTGAGGCCATGCGCCTTTCCGGGGTACGGCAGATAGTCTTTACCTCCACCTCGACGGTGTACGGTGAAGCATCTGTCATCCCGACGCCGGAATATTACACCCCGATGGAGCCGGTCTCGATCTATGGCGCAAGTAAACTGGCCTGTGAAGCCCTCATTTCCGCCTATTGCCACAGTTTTGATATGCAGGCATGGGTCTACCGGTTCGCAAACATCATCGGGGAGCGGAGTGGCCACGGGGTCCTGTACGACTTTATTGCAAAACTGAAACAGGACCCCCGTACCCTTGAGATACTGGGTGACGGAAGGCAGAGCAAGTCATACCTTGAAGTGAAGGAGTGCACAAAAGCCATGCTCTATGCAGCCGGACATTCAGACGGAAGATATAACGTGTTTAATATCGGGTCAGAAGACTGGGTCGACGTAAAAACCATCGCCGATACCGTGACGGAGGAGATGGGTCTCCCTGAGGTGAAGTACCACTTTACCGGCGGGGACCGGGGGTGGGTCGGGGATGTCCCAAAGATGCAGCTCTCTGTTGAAAAACTCAAATCCCTCGGGTGGACGCCTGGAATCGGGTCCCGTGAGAGTATCCGGGTGGCCGTCAGGTCAATGCGTGGGTGAACCATGGACCTGATTTCTGCACTTACCGTTGTGATACTCGGCGCAATGCCATTTCTCGAGGCCAGGTATGCAATCCCGCTGGCGATCCTGTATGGGTTTCCGGCACCGGTTGCATTTTTCCTCGGGCTGCTTGGCAATATTCTCGTGATAATTCCGCTCCTCCTCCTGCTGGAGCCAGTCTCAACCTGGCTTTCGGCACGGTCGGTTGTCATGAGGAGATTTTTCGGGTGGCTCTTCCAGAGAACCCGGAGACACGACCACCATATCCGCCGCTACGGTTCAGCTGCACTCTTCCTCTTCGTAGCCGTGCCGATACCGGTTACCGGGACGTGGACCGGCTGTGCTGCGGCGTTTGTCTTTGGCGTGCCGTTTAAACAGGCATTTCCGGCGATCGCTGCCGGCGCCATCGTTGCTGCGCTGATTACAACGCTTCCGACGGTCAGCCTTCTCGACATTTTCGGAGGAGTATCGTGAAGTACCTCCTTATTCTCGGGGACGGTATGGCAGACGAGCCCCTCGATGAACTTGGAGGGAAGACCCCGCTTGAATACGCACATACCCCGCACATGGACCGGATAGCCCGGGAAGGCTCAATGGGCCTGGTGCAGACGATCCCGGATGGTTTCGAGGCAGGAAGCGATATTGCAAACCTCTCGGTACTCGGATATGACCCGCGCCTGTATTATACCGGCAGGGGTCCGCTCGAGGCCATGAGCATGGGGATCTCCCTTGGAGAAAACGACATTGCCTACCGGTGCAACCTCGTCACCATAAGGGAAGGGGTCATGGAGGATTTTTCAGCCGGCCATATATCGAGCGGGGAGGGAGAAAAACTCCTTGCATCACTCAGGGGGACGGTGAAAGGGGCTGAATTCCATCCCGGTATCAGTTACCGGAACCTCCTGGTCGTCATTGATGGCAAAGGGTCTGCCACCGTTCCACCGCATGACATCGTCGGCCAAGCGGTTCTTCCCTACCTCCCGCAGGGGGGTGACGCCCCTCTGCTCTTGTCATGCATGGAGGTGAGCCGGGTCAGGTTCCTCGACCACGCTGTCAACCGCGAGCGGAGTGCCGCAGGCAAAGTACCCGCAACAGGGGTCTGGCCGTGGAGCGGCGGGAAAAAACCTGCACTCCCCGGGTTTTCGGAGAAGTTCGGACGATCGGGTGGCATGATCTCTGCCGTTGACCTGTTAAACGGGATCGCACGGTGTGCCGGAATGGAGGTAATCCGCGTCCCGGGTGCGACCGGCTACCTTGACACCGATTACCAGGCAAAGGCCAGGTATGCCCTTCGTGCCCTGGAACACCTTGATTTTGTGTATGTTCATGTCGAAGCACCGGACGAGGCGGGCCACCTTGGATCAGTCACTGAAAAAGTCAGGGCGATTGAGAAGGTCGACGAGATGATAGGCACCATCATGAAAGAATTTACCGGGACCATTGTCGTGCTGCCGGATCACCCGACGCCAATCCGGTTAAAGACCCACACCCGTGACCCGGTGCCATTCGCGGTGCTCGGGAAGGGGAAGGACGACACGACCTCTTTTTCAGAGAAAGAGGGAAAAACTGGTAAATTCGGCCTTATCACGGCAACAGAGTTGTTACCGCTGGTCTTCCGGTGAATAATCCGGCATCAGTCCCATGCATCATCACGAGGATCAGTGGGGGTAACTATCATCATCTGCCGAAGTTCACCCTGGGGATATTATTTTTTTTATGAGTAATTATAGTTCTAATCTCCTGCTCGATCAGCCTTGAATCTATCACAAGGGGAAAATAAGGTAAATGTCAGGTGAAGAAATATCCATCTTTTTCCCTCGGTGTAAGAATTGAGTTGATGTAAAATAGCATAAAAGTATCAGCAGGGTTGAATGATCTATTCATCAGATTTGTATATCAATGAGGGAATATTTTTTATGTGCCTGATTTTTAAGGATCTACTGTTGTTCACCCATTCGGCACTACAACAGGTTCAATCAGATTAGTGGCAAGATCAAAGCATTCAATCTCTTTGGGAATGGACTTTCCACTATATCGTATGAAATGAACGAGGTACTGAATTGAGTGTGAATATGAACCACATCTTTAAATTTCCATTAGTTCCTTTATTACTTTCACCCTGTGCACACCGTCAGTATAAGGCCTCCCTTTGCCAGATTCAGGAGAAATGGATATGATAACGAAGAATGAGCGGGCACTTCTGTTCCTGCTTTCGCAGACGAAGAGTCTGACAAGAATGCGACTTGTCAGGCTGATGTTCCTTACCTCAAAGGTGCGGAGCATCTATACCTTCGTTCCCTACCAATACGGGCCATTCTCATTCGAGTTATACAAAGATATACGCCACCTTGAACGAGAGGGCTACCTCACGCAAACAGAGGACGATGTGCATTTTGTTGAGCGGTTGTTTCCCAAGCCAGATCCCAACGTCCAGAGCGGGATTATCTCGGTCATTAACCAGTTCATGGGATTCCCGGAAATGGCTCTTATCGAATACGTGTATGAGAAATATCCCGAGATGACCATCTTTTCCA
>JBFYKV010000143.1:0-8178 GCA_041305745.1 Methanoregulaceae archaeon
TTTCCGGTACTCCCATTGAATTTTATATCGGGGACGTTTTGGCAGAATGCTACGATGTTGAACAGGACAGCGGATGGATGTCATCGTATCCGTTCCATTCAGGTGCTGTTACCGAACTGGACCTGAGGATCCCGCCGGATATCCCGCAGGCTGATTTTATCGCGAACGAGACGGAGGGACAATCACCGCTGTTGGTTGCCTTTACTGATCTCTCGACAGGGGGTATTACATCATGGGAATGGGACTTTGGTGACGGCAGTGCGAATATGACCAGCCAGAACCCGGAACACATCTTTACTGCAAATGCCAATACAACCTATACTGTTATCCTGACGGTATCGAATGATGCAGGCTCATCTTCAAAATCCTCTGATATAACCGTGAATGTTAATTCCCCGGTACAGCCCCCTGTCGCTGGGTTCACCGCGAACCAGACATCAGGGGGAGCACCGCTTACCGTCCGGTTCTACGACACTTCCACCAATGTCCCTGACACCTGGAACTGGACGTTTGGTGACGGGGGATCGTCGGCAGAGCAAAATCCCCTTTATATGTATACCAACCCCGGGACCTACACAGTGAACCTGACCGTTTCCAATGCCGGCGGACAGGACACTCTCTCCAGGTCAGGGTATATTGTGGTGAATCCGGACTTTTATGCCGATTTCGATGCATCGCCACTCTCGGGAGATGCACCACTCACGGTCAGCTTCACTGACAGGTCGACGGGTGACCCCCTGGTCATATTCTATAACTTTGGCGACGGGTCAACTGCCCGTTCAAGGAACCCGGAACACACCTACCGGAACCCAGGGACCTACGACGTCAGCCTGACCATCTGGAAGCAGATTGGCGGAAGATTCATGAGCACGACGACAGTAAAGCCGGCACTGATCACTGTGGAGGGAGGAACTGCACCAGTAGTTGCTGCAGACTTTACCGCCGCCCCGTTAAACGGGGCCGCCCCTCTCACGGTAGCCTTCACCGATACCTCAACCGGAAACCCGAAATACTGGACATATGACTTTGGCGACGGTTTCACTTCCCGCTCGAAGAATCCTGTTCACACCTACAAGTGGCCCGGGGCATATACGGTAAAACTGACTGTAATGGGATTCGGCCCGCACTTTTCCCTGCAAAAGGACAGCATAACGAAGGTCGCCCTTATCACGGTCGCGTGATAACGGCCTGATTTTATCTATTTTTTCATTCGATTTGTGACGGGGAAGATGTATATAATGTACCTGCAATTCATGTAAATCGTATAATACTGCCGCAGTAACACCTTCTCTGGAAATTTTTTGGCCCCAGAAAAAAGGAGTACGGTTATTACATGTCACGATAACACGATGTATTCAATGGCAGATACGCTCTCCAGGGGACCATTCTTCATCCTGCTGGTTGCCGTCTTTCCCGGCCCTGGCATCGTGCTCCCTCCCCTCCCGATCTTTGTCGATAATTTCGGGGACGGCGGGTTCCGGGTTGGGGCTCTCGCGGATACTGCTGACCCCCGTCAACCGGGTCCCTGTCAGACCGCTACGGGAGGGGGCCGGTCCATCGTCCGGGACCAGGCTGGGAACCGGATGCACACCATCAAGGCCATCATGGTGGCCACACTTGCAGAATGACACTCATGAAGTGTATGGTTTCCGACATGAAGAAAAGTAATGATCATCGGTTATTACAGCCCCGGAATGGGTATCATAACTCGCAAGTATCAGGGATGGCCACTAAGCCTTGAACATTATCATTACCATACACCCGGACTGACCTTATGATCCGCAAAAATTCCGGCTGGAAGAAGCATAAATATCATCAAAGTGGCTATAACAGAGAAATGAAAATAATGAATGCAGGTAGTGCACCAGGAGAAAAAACATGAGAATCGTCGTAGCGCTTGGGGGGAATGCCCTCCTGAAACGGGGGGAGCCGATGACATCCATGGTGCAGCGTGAGAACATTCGCGAAGCTGCCCGGGCCCTGGCCCCCCTGGTGCAGGACCATGATCTTGTGCTCTCGCACGGAAACGGTCCTCAGGTGGGCCTGCTCGCTCTCCAGGCTGCCTGTTATACCGCAGTGGAACCCTACCCGCTCGACGTGCTTGACGCCCAGACCGAGGGGATGATCGGGTACCTTATCGAACAGGAACTCGGAAATTTACTCCCTGCAGAGACACATTTTGCCACCGTACTCACTATGATCAAGGTGGACCCAAAAGACCCTGCATTTTCAGAACCGACGAAGTTTGTCGGCCCGGTCTATGAAAAGGAGGAGGCAGAACGGATCGGCCGGGTGAAAGGGTGGACCTTCCGGCAGGATGGCGGGGCATGGCGACGGGTTGTCCCTTCCCCACGCCCCATGCAAATCTTTGAAATCCAGCCGATACGCTGGCTTCTTGAGAAGGGGACCATCGTCATATGTGCCGGAGGAGGAGGAATCCCGGTTATCCAGCTTCCCGGCGGGGGACGCACGCTCACAGGAGTAGAGGCGGTCATCGACAAAGACTTTGCAAGTGCCCTCCTTGCAGAGGAAATCGGTGCAGACCTCTTCGTGATGGCAACCGACGTCCAGGGGGCCTACCTCAACTGGGGAACGCCTGATGCCCGCCAGATCCGGGAAACGACCCCGGGGGAACTCCGTACACATCCCTTCCCTGCCGGTTCCATGGGGCCGAAAGTCATGGCCGCCTGCCAGTTCGCGGAAGAGACCGGAAAAAGGGCGGCAATCGGAGCACTGGGTGAGATACAGGCCATCGTTACCGGAGATGCAGGCACCCAGGTAATGAATTATTAGCAGGACGTGAAAAATGACAGATTTTGGAGTGTTTTCAGAAGTTGGCAGGCTGCGAAAGGTGATGGTGCATCGCCCCGGTCTCAGCCTGCGACGTCTCACTCCCGGTAACCACAACGACTTCCTCTTCGATGATATCCTGTGGGTTGACCGGGCGGCACAGGAGCATGACGCCTTCGTCAGGCTCATGAAAGATGAAGGGGTCAGGGTATATTACCTGCAGGAACTCCTTGCCGAGGCGCTTGCAGCAGGCGAAGAACACCGGCAGATGATGCTGGACAGGGTGGTAACAGGAATGACCGTCGGCATATCAGCCGTCGATGCGGTAAAGATCTGCCTGCGGGAGATGGAGCCTGATCTATTAGCAACACATCTCATCGGGGGACTTACCGTTTCCGAGCTCGAGTGCCTGTACATGAAAAATATTGTCAGGTTCTCTCTTACTGCCGCTGCAGCCGGACCGGATGAGTTCATCCTGCCGCCGCTCCCGAATACTATTTTCACCCGTGATTCTTCCTCCTGGGTCTATAACGGCGTTACGTTAAATCCGATGTTCTGGCCGGTGCGGCGTCTCGAGGTTATGAACGTGGCTGCAATCTACCGGGACCACCCGATGTTCCGGGATGCACGTTTCGAGTTGTTGTATCCGCCGGCAGGTGTTGACGGGGTATCTGACATCCAGGACTTCGGCAGGTCAACATTAGAAGGCGGGGATGTCATGCCGATCGGGCACGGGACCGTCCTGATTGGCATGAGCGAACGGACGCAGGCCCGGATGATCGAGCAGGTGGCAGCAGCACTGTTTTCAAAGAACCTGGCGGAACGCATCATTGTCGCTCAAATGAGCAGGGACAGGGCTCATATGCACCTCGATACGGTCTTTACCATGCTCGACCAGGACACCGTGACTATCTTCCCCGATGTTGTAAAAAGGATGCAGACCTACCGCATCACGCCCGGGGATGAGCGGTCCCTGTTTACCGTGACAAAGGAGGAAAGTTTCATCGGGGCGGTTGGCGATGCCCTTGAAGTAGACCATCTGGAAGTAATCCCCACCGGCGGCGATAAATACGAGGCCGAACGTGAGCAGTGGGACGATGGAAACAATGTCGTCGCCCTCCGGCCGGGAGTGGTTATTACCTATAACCGTAATACCTGCACAAACCGAAATTTCCGCGATGCAGGCATTGAAGTGCTGGAATTCGAAGGATCTGAACTTGGACGCGGCCGTGGCGGCGGGCACTGCATGACCTGCCCCCTCCTCCGCGACCCGGTATGACACTGACCAGCAGTATTAAAGGACCGGATACAGGAACGGAGGAGCACTGCCTGAAAAATGGGTTTAGTACTGCATCTCACCTCCCGAACACCGCTTCTCTTAGATGCCCTGAATTCGCATGTCTTTATACGAATTCTACTTGGGATAACCTCATTTAAAAAAAGAAGAAAGGAATATTTATAATTACATCAGGATACCTGAAATCGGGTAATGCGGGGCAATACTGCCGGACCTGCCCGGCGCTGAGAGATCAGGCATGCAGGGGATGTAAAACCGGATATAAAACCGGTGAGCGGGATCTGAACCGGGCTAAATACCCGACGAAGATCTGTTGTATAAGAAAATGGTACAATTCCTATGCAGACTGCCATGAAAATATAAATCCCTATGCCGCAAAGTAAGCATAAATAGCGCATAAAAGGCATTAATCGCCCCGGATAATAGATTGTTACCGGCAGTAAAAAAGACTGGTGAATCCGGGTGAAACGCCTGGGAAGATCTCATCGAAGAACTCATATATCTGAACATGCACATTCCTGCATGCCATCCTCTGCACACGGTATACGGTTCGCCCTGAACCCCATGAGTGGTTGAATACACAGAAAAATCAATTCAGGAGAGCTTCATCACGATTGCCGGGTGATTGCCCGACCGCATGACCGATCCCGAAACTTTCACTAAAAAGGATCAGAGTACAACAACGGGATCTCCCGGAGATGTCCGGGATAGCAGATAGTACATGTAGAAAGAAAAAACAGAATCCGGACTTCCCTGAAATGCCATATGATATTATCCTGTCCCCGCGGGCGATAAAGGACCTGAAAAATCTGCCAGTGGACGAAACCACCCGTATTATCTCAACCCTTGAACAGATACGCGATAAACCGGACGGGTCTGTGAACCGGTTACAGGGCGTTTCCATATATTCGCTCCATATCGATGAATATACAATTTTGCTCGATATTATTCCCCGGAAACTCCTGATCCTTGAAATCCGCCTCGAACACCACCGGAAAACTATAATTAACCCTGATAAATGACCAGGTTGAATGCAGCGATGTCGCTCCAGAGGGGATAGTTCACCATCTGAAACAATTTGGAGTACACCCTCTTCAGAGACGGATTCTCGTCTTTCAGCGTAACGATCCGTGCCCGGGTTCCCCGCATCGCCGGAGCGATCCCGTTCTCCCGTGAGGTATTACATTCGTCGGGGAGTTTGTTGCAGAGCCACCGGCTGGTAGCGAGTGCGGCATTCAGCCGCGTCTCAGTGAGTGCGTCCGGATACGCCCGATACTTGTAAGAAAGGAGCATCGACATTCTGGCAGCCGGCGGTTGAGCATATTACATTCCGCTATGCAGAGTGCAAATATAGCATGAAGGACGGCTCCGCTTTCATCCCCGGCCTGAAGAACGGGGACTTCCCGCTCCGACCCCTTCACCCACGCACGTTAAAATCCCTCCGGGCCGTCTGTCACTTCGCCTGAACAGATTTCAGGACCTTAATAGAAGGGTTTTGGACGGTATCCTGCTCAGGATAGTGACATTGAGATATACAGAGCCCGGTCCCGGGACGATAGAAAATATACCTTCTCCCTTCTGCAGTTACTGTCGCGACTAAAATGACAGGATTAAGAACCAGTACGATCCACCTTATACAAATTTCGGTGCACTCCATGGTTCACTGAAGTTATTCAAATCACCGGAATGCACCGTACCTGACTCTCTTTGGTGAGATACCGGTATTCGTGGCCGCATCGTTCCTGGAGCGATGTTTTTATTACGGTCCGGCATTTACAGGGATTTTCAGAGAATTCAACCAAATTTTGACAACAGGAGAGATTACTATGCAACATCTGGATGAAAAAAACAGGAACAACATCTTCCTGGTCGATGATACTGCAAACCCGGCACCGCTCGGCCTCTGTGCGTTCGGAATGACCACGATCCTGCTCTCGCTGCACAATGCAGGGCTGGTCGCCCTCGGTAGCCCGATCCTTGCGATGGCCATCTTTTACGGGGGGCTTGCACAGGTTATCGCCGGCCTGATGGAATGGAAGAAGAATAATACCTTCGGGTTCGTCACGTTTGGGAGCTTCGGGTTCTTCTGGATATCGTTTGCGACTCTCCTGATCCTCCCGGCGCTCGGTCTCTCAAAGGCGCCCGGACCAACTGAGATCGCGGCATTCCTTGCCGTATGGGGACTGTTCGCTCTCGGCCTGTTCGTCTGCACCCTGAAGATGCACAAGGTACTTATGATCACGCTATTCTTCGTGGTAATCCTGATCGGAGCACTGGTCACCGCAGAACTCACCGGGATTAAGGAAGTTCTTACCCTTGCCGGACTGCTCGGGATCATCGCCGGGGGACTGGCATTTTATATCGGTATGGGGCAGGTCATCAACGATGTATACGGGAGAAAGGTCTTCGCCGTGTGAGGCGGGATTATCTTTTTTTCAAGAATTTAATTCTTTTTCTGGCATTTCCTGGAATTTCGGTCCCGGGACATGGCATAATGATTCCTAAAACCAGTAGCCCTGTCATCAGCATTCAGGTTCATACACGCCGGGGGGGGAAACCGGCAGCTCAGTCTGTTTTATCGCGGTCTGCATATCCTCCTCCCTGATAACTCCCAGCAAGAGATGATAAATCCAAAACCTTTTTGCCATCTGAATAAATCGATTCCTCATGAATATCCTTACTCTGCTCCTTCTTATTGCCGTCCTTCTCATTTCAGGACTGTTCGCTGGTTGTATCCAGAATACTCAGCCTGAGACATCCCCGCCACATGGGATAACTCCCTCAGGTACTGCTCCCGTGGTCACCACTCCTGCACCCCCCTCAACGGCGATTACGACAACTTCCGAACTGATTGAATTTGTTGACCGTGCCGTGGCATATGCACGTGAGAGTGGTAAAGAGAACGCAATTGCCGTATTCAATGACCCTGAAGGCATTTTTTCGACCGGCAACCTGTATGTCTTTGCCGAGGGGTACGACGGGACCGCACTCGCCGAACCGTTCGAGCATGAGATTGTCGGGACAAATATTCTCAATATTACCGATTCGTTCGGGACACCTGTTGTCCGGAACCTCGGCGAGACCGCACGGTTCGGGAAAGGACTGGTAAGCTACGCCTACCCGAACCCGCGTAATAATTACACGGTAGAACAGAAGATCTCGGTCGTCGAAGACGTGGATGGCACCTATTATGTCGGAGCCGGCATCTATGCCTCGGACGGTGAGATTTATCCTTCCGTCATACTGAACACGAGCGGGGAGCAGCCGGATGTCGCGGACCTCGTCACGTACGTGAAGAGTGCGGTCGCATATGCACGGGCAAACGGGAAAGAGAAGAGCGTTTCGGTCTTCAACGACCCTCACGGGCAGTTTGTGCAGGGTCAGCTGGTCGTCATGGCCTTCGATTACAATGGAACGAACCTTGCGAGCCCGCCGTATGCACCTGAAGTTGCACGAAACAGGATTAACCTAATCAATTACCATGACCCCGACGGCGTGGACACTATCCGGGGAATGAGGGATCTCGCACAGCAGGGGGGAGGTGTCTTCTACGCGGTCGCGAAGGTTACCGTGGACGGAAAGGATATTTCCCTGCTGAAAATCAACTATGCCGAACCTGTCGATGAGAACTGGTGGTTATTCTCAGGGATTATCGACCCTTCATATTCACAGGTCGTAGCCGGGAACATGACAGGAATTCCGGTCCGGGGTTACTCACGGGAGGAACTCTATGACCTCGTGAACCATGCGGTAAAGTATGCACAGGAAAACGGGAAGGGAAAGGCGCTTGCGGAGATAAATAACCCGGAGGGGATGTTTGTCAATGGTGATCTCTATGTCTGGGCCGAGACGACCGACGGGACGCTCCTTGCCGACCCATTCTGGAAATCAGGGATAGGGCAGAACTACATCGACTATGCTGATATTTACGGGATGAAAACGACGCAGGTCGGGATCGAAGCCATGCAGAACGGTACAGGGTTTTACCACGCATTATTCCCCAATACCGCCGAAAATGGGACCGCCTTCGTACCGAAACTCATCTACATGAAGCCGGTCGATGACACGTGGTGGATCGGCGGCGGCATATA
>JBFYKV010000144.1:0-22715 GCA_041305745.1 Methanoregulaceae archaeon
GCAAATCCCTTTTTAATTAACCTGCTCGGGTTCTCGCACGAACAGTTCCTGGGAAAGAAAATCTGGGATATAGGGGTTTTCAAGGACGTTATTGCCAACAAAGACAACTTCGAAGAATTGCAACGAAAGGAACACATCCGGTATGAAAACCTGCCGCTCGAAACCGCCGATGGGAGGAACATCGCCGTTGAGTTCGTGAGCAACGTCTATGATGTGAACCACGCGAGGGTAATCCAGTGCAACATCCGGGATATTACCGAGCGGAAACTTGTGGAAGAGGCGCTAATTGCGTCTGAGACCCGTTACCGTCGGCTCTTTGAGGCGGCACAGGACGGCGTTCTCATCCTCGATGCCGTGACCGGGCAGATCGTCGATGCAAATCCCTTTTTAATTAACCTGCTCGGGTTCTCGCACGAACAGTTCCTGGGAAAGAAAATCTGGGAGATCGGGCTTTTCAAGGATATCATTGCCAACAAAGACAATTTCGAAGAATTGCAACGAAAGGAACACATCCGGTATGAAAACCTGCCGCTCGAAACCGCCGATGGGAGGAACATCGCCGTTGAGTTCGTGAGTAACGTCTATCTGGTGAATGACAGGAAGGTCATCCAGTGCAACATCCGGGATATTACTGAGCGGAAACTTGCGGAATTGGAACGCGCACTTCTTGTCGCTATCGAAGAGTATTCGGAAGATGCAATCATCGCAAAAACGATGGACGGTATCATCACGAGCTGGAACAATGGTGCCGAACGGATTTACGGGTATTCTGCACAGGAGATGGTTGGCAAGAATATCTCGCTGCTGGATCCGCCGGCTCAAATGGACGATACCCAGTTAATTCTTGAACGGATCAGGAACGGCGAACCGGTTATCCGTTACGAAACCATGCGCAGGAAGAAAGATGGCGGGTTGATCAACATCTCCCTGACTGCATCCCAGATACGAAATACACTAAATCATCTGATAGGTGTTACCACCATTGCCCATGATATCACTAAGCGCAAACAGGCGGAAGTGGCGCTGAATGCTACTGAGACCCGTTACCGTCGGCTCTTTGAGACGGCACAGGACGGCATTCTCATCCTCGATGCCGTGACCGGGCAGATCGTCGAGGTGAACCCATTTTTGATCTCCTTCTTGGGATTCTCGCGTGAACAGTTCCTGGGAAAGAAAATCTGGGAGATCGGGCTTTTTAAGGATATCGTTGCCAACAAAGATAACTTTGAAGAATTGCAACGAAAGGAATCCATCCGGTATGAAAACATGCCACTCGAAACCTCCGATGGGCGGAGTATAAACGTGGAGTTCGTGAGTAATGTCTACATGGTGAATGACAAGAAAGTCATCCAGTGCAACATCCGGGACATCACCGAGCGTAAACTGGCAGAGGATCGTATCAGGATACTGAACGAGCAGCTCACTGCAGAAAGCACCGTGTTAAACCAGACACAGGATGAGCTCCGTACCTTAAACAATCGACTTGAAGACAAAGTGCAGGAACGTACAGCCGAACTGAAACATGTGAACCTGATGCTGACCGAGCAGAACCTAACCTTACAGATCATGAATGCCGGCACCCGTGCCCTTCTCATCGTGCAGGACGAGGCCGGGTTCATGCCGCAGATCTGCAATGACCTTGTCCGGACCGGGGTGTATTCTCATGTCTGGCTGGCCGGTATCGATACGGATGGGAAGGTCGGCATCGTTGCGACTGCGGGTGATGATTATCCCGGATTTTTCAGGATGCTCGCCAACGGGCAGTTACCTGCCTGTACTGATCCGGTACGTAAGACCGGGGGAATCCGGGTGGTAATCACTCCTGACCCTGCCTGTACCGGCTGCCCCCTCTCCCGGCTGCATGCGGATTGTTCCACGATTGTCGTGAGGCTGGATGCCGGAGAAAAATCCGTCGGTCTGCTGGGGGTCACCCTCCAGCCCGGCGTCTCTGCAACGGATCAGGAAACTGAGCGTATCGTGCAGACCGCACAGGAAATCGCATTTGTTATCCTCCACCTGAGAACCAAAGAACTTGAGCAGAAAGCATTTAACCAGATTACAAAAAACCTTGAACAACTTGCAATTCTCAATGATACCATCAGAAACCCGCTGCAGGGTATCGTCGGGTACGCAGGCATCAAGGAGGGTGAACCCTTCACAAAGATCATCAAATTTGCCATGGAAATCAATTCCATCGTCACAAAGCTGGACGAAGGGTACCTGAAATCCAAGAAAATCCGGGACTTTATGGAACGCCATGAGCATGTCACATACATACCCGACCGGACATCTGATGCCCCGGCGGGGAAAGGGACCGGTAGTCCTCCCCACCCGCCCGGATAGGAGATAACAGAGAAAAAACCGGACTTGTTGATGACGACCCGTTCATTCCTGATATATTTTTTCATTTCATTACATTGATCACCTAATCTTCCCATTCCGTTCCGGAATCCGGTAGAAAGGAGAGAGAAAACCGGAAGAGAACCAGGCTTCCGCTCACATTCTCACTGGGATCATGATGATCCTGATCACCGTATTTTGGTTTCCGGTTTCATGCAGAGCAAAGACAGGGACCCGGGACTTGTCCACAATTTCGCAACCTATACGAATTCCCAGGGAACACCCACCTTATTCAGGGGAGAGATCATAACAGGTGAAAAAACCATCTGGTATACATTCAAGGCACCCCGCACACCGGGAGACTATTATTTCCACGGTGATGTCCATCTGATAACGTCAGGTACTTTAAAAGTGGACTGATACCTGTTTCGACTTTTTTCAGAGTCTCTCCACTGGTCGTTCCTGCATATTTCCCTGATAAGAGTCAAAAAAGTATTCTATTGACTCCTGATTTTTTACCGGAAAAGAAAGTAAAAAGGATTAATTTTTTTGCATCCCATACCAGTTCCTGCCTTTTTCACGATATCCGCTTGCCGATTATATCGAGCGCATCGAGGACCGTCTTTTTCCCGGGCTTCATAATTGCAACGGGCACATCCACGATCTTCTCCACCATCGATGCCAGGACCGGGGCACAGACAATGCCCACCGCGCCGTCTTTTTCTGCCTTGACCGCGGCAATAATACACTCTTCGATGGAATTTGCCGTATATCCCCTGATCGTGCAGGTCTTGTCCCCGAGCGTGATCTTCTGCCCCTCAACCTCTTCCAGGAGGAACTTTGCAGCAATAACCGCAATAAATGGCGGATATCGCGGCTCAAATACCTGGACGATTCTCCTGACCGTTGACAACCTTACATCCCGTTCCGACGAAGTGAGTTTATACAGTGTAGCGGGCGGGATCCCGGCCTTGTCTGCCAGCTCCTTTATGGTCATCCCCTGTCGTTTCAGTTCCTCTTCGAGGGCCCGCTTAAACTCCATCTCAAATACCGATTTCGAGAACATTATAGTATTATAATATCATTAATAACAATAAATGTTTCCTTATAAGACAATTATTGAATAGAATAATACAAATGTATTTTATTCTCGCAGGTCCATTACAGATCATGGATTCCTGTGCCATCCGCGAGATCACCATCCTTCCGGGCCATGACAAATCAGGCCGGACTGAGCAGTTCCGGGAGATTGTGATCCGTCCCGGGGACACCATCTCCATCGTGGGGCCCACAGGATCGGGAAAGACCGCATTTATTAATGATATCGAGGTCTTTGCCCGGGACGATACCGCCACCGGGCGGACCGTCCTTGTCAACGGGGAGATCCCCCCTGAAGAGTATATCCGCGACCCTTCCAAAAAGCCGGTTGCCCTGATCACTCAGAATACCAAATGCCTTGCAGATCTTACGGTGGAGGCCTTCCTCGCCATGCATGTCAGGGCCCGTAAAATCGCTGACCCTGGTATCGTGAAAGAGACAATAGAACTTGCGAACCAGTTCACCGGCGAGCAGATCCAACCCGCCTGCAGGATCACCTCACTCTCGGGGGGGCAGACCCGTTCCCTGATGGTGGCCGACGCTATCCTGATCTCCAATGCCCCGCTCATCCTCCTTGACGAGGTGGAAAACGCAGGCATCTTCCGGGAAAAGGTCATCAGGGTGCTTAAGGAACACTGCAAATCGGTAATTTTCGTCACCCATGACCCGCTCGTATCCCTTCTTTCTGACCGCAGGATCGTAATGAAGAACGGTGCAGTTGAGAAAGTACTTGAACCAAAGGGTGAAGAGCGCCAGGTACTGGAATTTGTCGAGCGTATCGATGTCACACTCTGCCTGTTCCGGGAGCGTATCCGGGCCGGCGAGCTCCTTACCGGACAGGGCATACCGGTATGAAACTCATCATCATCGCGGGCCCGCCGAGTGCGGGAAAGACCGCTGTCGCAAAACAGATTATTAAGCACTTTCTCCCGGAAAAAAAGATAGCCTTTCTGAAGATCGACGTCGTCAGGGCATTCGAGGACGAGGAGCTGCGAGCCGAGTTCAATATCCCGGCCAGGAAAGTCTACTCCGGTGACCTGTGCCCTGACCATACCGGGATCATGGTCCTGCGGGACGCCCTTGACTGGGCTGAGGGGCTGGAGAGCGATATTTTCATCGTGGAGAGTGCCGGCCTCTGCCTCCGCTGCTCACCCTACACGACCCAGTCGCTTGGGATCGTGGTCATCTCTGCAGTAAGCGGGATGAACTCCCCGCTTAAGATGGGGCCCATGATCTCGCTTGCGGATATCGCGGTGATTACCAAGACGGATCTTGTATCCCAGTCGGAAAAAGAAGTCTTCCGTGAAAGGACAAAGGAAGTTGCCCCCCATGTCGAGATAATCGAGACCAATGCCATCCAGGGAACGGGGCTGCGGTACCTCATGCGGGCTATCGACCGGACGCCTGATATCTCGGATCCCTCGAAGATTGTACTGCGGGGCATACCACCCCTCGGGGTCTGCACCGTCTGCGTCGGGAAGAAAGATATCGGATGGCAGAAGCATTTCGGTGTGGTACGAAAACTTGAGGGAGCCGATGACCTGTTCCGGGGTGACTGACCTGCCGGGATGGCACCCCCCGGGCAAAGACTGCGGTGCTTGCGGGGCAAAAACCTGCCAGGAATTTCTCCTTCTTGTTGCAGCCGGGGAGAAGGAAAAATCAGACTGCCCTTTTTATGAGGAACCCCATGAAAGTTCCGGCCTCACCGAGGGGGAATACAGCGGGAAGGATGTCGTCGGCCAGGCGTATGACTTCGTCCTACTTCCTCTCCCGGGTGAACCATCAGCCCGGAAGATTATTCTGCCATTCCGCCCGGACCTTGTCGAACGCTGGGATATCAGGAGAGGAGATATCGTCCTTGGAAGGCCGATGGGTGCAGGCTGCCCGATCCAGCATGTCCTCTCCGTGATCGGGGCAAACCCGGTGACCGGAGTGCTGACCTGTCATACCGTGGGCCCTCACCGTGCCAGGAATGCAGAGGTAAAGGAGATCCAGGCGTATCATGTCGTGGGATTCGAAGGGATGGCCGCGGTCACGGGGAAACCCCCTGGTTTTGCCCTGAGGCAGTTTTTTCTCCCCTCCTATTGCATGATGCAGCGGGCACATACCGGCGTGGTCATGATGGTACTGCAGAAATCATCAGGGCTCCACGTGCGGGTTGAGGATATCAGGCTTGATTAACGCGGGTTTTTACTATGAAGACCATCGATGAGATAACGGGCAGGATAAAGAACGGGACCGCGGCGGTTTTTACTGCGTCTGAACTGAAAGATATTGTCAGGAACGGGGAAAAGGTAACCGCTGAAGACGTTGACGTGGTGACAACCGGGACCTTCGGGGTCATGTCCGGCACCCTTGCGATCCTCCATGTCCCGGTAGCGGGTCCCGGCTCATTTGAACGTGCAGACCAGGCATGGTTAAACGGGGTTCCGGCGATACCCGGACCCTGCCCGAATGAGCGGACCGGGACCGTTGATCTTGTGGTTTTCGGGACCTCGCGGGCAGATAACTCCTATGGGGGAGGGCACCTTTTCCGTGATATGGTCAGCAGGCTGCCCGTAGAAGTGGAAATTGAGTCCGGGGGACGACGGTTCACCAGGACTGTCACCCTTGATGAAATGGGCTGCGCCCGGATTATCACTACCCGCAGCGCCTTTAAAAATTACAGCGCATTCTTCAATCTCCGGCCCGGCACAGTACAGACCATCTTCTCAGTCAGGGGACTTGCAGGCCCCTCCGGGGAGATCTCAGTCAGCGGGTGTGGCGATATCAATCCCCTTCAGAATGACCCTTCCCTGAACACAATCGGAGTGGGAACCCGGATCCTGCTGAACGGAAGTCCCGGTTACCTCATGGGGCCGGGGACCAGGAGCAGCAGGGAACGGCCAAATATAGCCGCATTTGCAGATATGAGACACATGATTCCTGATCTGATGGGAGGGTTCATCACGTCGTCCGGGCCTGAATGCCTCACCTCCATCGCGGTTCCCATCCCGGTACTGGACGACGACATCCTTTCCCGCCTCCTGGTGCGGAATGAAGATATCCCCCTTCCCGTCGCCGATATCAGTGACCGGGTCCCCGTTGCCGCCTCCCACTATGGGGAGGTCTGGAACGAAACAGACCTTACGGTAACCTACGTACCTGATTCCTGCATCCGCTGCGATACATGTGAAGCAGCAGAGTACTGCCCTGCAGGGGCGATAACTCCCGGTGAAGGGATAGATCCGGCATTGTGTGTGAACTGCGGGACGTGTGTGAGCGTATGCCCGGGCAACGCATTCCGGGGAAATCTCGGTGCAATGAGCATTGAAGGGAAAAGAGTTCCGATAACACTCCGGCAGTCAGACCGTGCCCGTGCACTGCATCTCTGCGAATATTTAAAATCCCTCATTATTGATAATAAATTCAGGATCACGGGAAAAACGGAGGACCTGGAATGAGTGAAAAATACATTCTCCGCTGCCTCGAGGGTGGAGAGGTGGTACCTGATCAGTATACCCTCTCCTGCCCGGCCGGACACATCTCCCTTTTAAGGGCCGAATACGCAAAGAAAAGGCTGGACATCAGAAAACTCCCCGGAATATTCCGCTTCTGCGACTGGCTCCCGATACGGCATACCCTTCCCGTGGATGCAGGCCCGGTCTGCTACAGGAGTGAAGGGCTGGCCCGTGAACTGGGGCTGAAGAACCTGCATATCTGTTTCAACGGCTACTGGCCCGAAAGAGGGGGGACCATAGCAACCTGTTCATTCAAGGAGCTGGAGGCGATTCCCACGGTTATCAGGTTAAAGGAGCGGAAATCAGGCGTGCTGGTCATTGCATCGGCAGGGAATACTGCACGGGCCTTCCTCCAGGTATCAGCACTCACAGGTATACCGGTTGTCGTGGTAGTCCCCGAATCGGGCATCCAAAGGCTCTGGACCACCGTTCCGGCAAACCAGGCGTTTGTTATCGCGGTCCGGGGAGATTATACCGATGCAATCAGGTTCAGCCAGGAGATATGTTCCCTCGACCATTTCCTCGCAGAAGGTGGGGCGAAGAACGTTGCCCGCCGGGACGGGATGGGCACGGTGATGCTTGAAGGAGCGGTTGCTGTCGGAAAAATGCCTGATTATTACTTCCAGGCAGTGGGAAGCGGAACGGGAGGCATCGCCGCCTGGGAAGCTTCGCTCAGGTTAAAGGTGGACGGCAGGTTCGGATCATCCCTTCCGGAACTCCACCTCTGCCAGAGCCTCCCCTTCATTCCCATGGTCTCTGCATGGCACGACCACAGGAGAGGCATTATCCCTGAAACTGACATGCCTGATGCAAAGAATGCCATCTCCAAGGTATATTCTGATGTCCTGACCAACCGCGAGCCGCCGTACTCCATCCGGGGAGGAGTATTTGACGCGTTGACAGATACCCGGGGGGAGATGTACGCGGTCCGAAACGAGGATGCACGTTCTGCAGAAAAACTGTTTGTCGATACGGAAGGAATTGACCTGGACCCGGCGGCATCGGTCTGTATCGCATCCCTGATATCAGCCCTTGAGACTGTTCGAATCAGGAAAGACCGGGTTATCCTGCTGAATATTACCGGCGGAGGGTACAAAAGGGTCCGGGAAGATTACCAGCTCATCCCGGTGACCGCACATCTGACCGTAGAGGCAGGGCCTCTGGAAGACGAAGTAAAAAGTGAACTTATGAAGTGGGTGAAGCCGAATGTATGAGGATCTTGTGATATCAATTCTAAAAGAGGAGGGGATCGACATCGTCTCATCCGTCCCCTGCGACAAGGCAAAGGACCTCTGTTTCATGATCCCGGGGAAATTCAATCATATCGGCCTTACCCGTGAAGAGGACGGGATAGGAGTCTCTGCCGGGGCGTACCTGGCAGGAAAACGGCCTGCAATGGTTATCCAGAGTTCGGGGCTCGGAAACTCGCTGAATGCACTGATGTCCCTCTCCCGTACCTACCAACTCCCCCTGCCCATCCTCGCCAGCTGGCGGGGTGTTCAGGACGAGGTTATCCCTGCACAGGTCCCGTTTAATGCGGCCATTCCGAAAATCCTTGAAGCAACCGGGATCCCCTTTACCGTCATCAGGGAGAACTCAGATCTTGAAAAGATAAGAGACGTTATTGTGGATAGTTTTGAACATTCCACACCCCACGTGGGGCTTATACTGCCGAAGGTCTGGGAAAGTGATGAGTACTGCCGGACAGGAAGTGAGAATCCCCCGAGACAAAAAGAAATCGAACTATATTACCGCCGTTCGGTAAAAGAACCAACAATGACACGGTTCGGGGCAATACGGGTTATCGCCCGCCACCTCGAATGTCAGGCAGTCGTCTCGAATATCGGGGTCCCGAGTAAAGAGCTCCATGCTGCCCGGGATCGTCCCTTAAACTTCTATATGCTGGGCAGTTACACGCAGGCATCCCCTATCGGGCTCGGGTTGAGCCAGGGAACGGACCAGGAAGTATGGGTTGTTGATGGAGACGGAAGCATTCTCGGGACCGGTATCCTGCCGGTAATCGGCACAAAACAGCCACGGAACCTGACCCTCTTCTGCCTTGACAATGGGGCTTTCGGGAGTACGGGAAACCAGCTCACACCGGCATACAACACTGCCGACCTGGAACTGATGGCAATTGCGTCGGGTTTTACGCACACCTGGAAAGCCGGAGATGAGATAGAACTGGAGCATGTAATCCGGGAACTTGGAGAAGGACCGAATTTTGTCCATGTGCTCCTGAAACCGGGAAATGCAGACGTGAAGAATATACCGCTTTCTCCGCTTCAGATCCGTGACCGTTTCAAAACCGCACTCCAGGAGAGGTAACCTGCCCGGGCAGGTTAATTTCGAACATGTACGAATTGACTTTTTCCCGAAATTCTGCCGTGCACGCTCAAACGCAGAGCCTGTACCTCTTAAATCAGTCCTCATCATGTAATGAAGCCGAAAAAGTCCCCGAAATGAATAAAGGGAAAGAAACCCCGGGGAGATGATCCGCGAATCTACGAAATCCCGGGTGAACAGTACCCGAAGATAGACCCACAGGGGACATCCCCTTAAGAAAGATCCCGGGCAGGGGAATCCAGGTTGAAGGGGAGGATCAAAGGAAAATTCAGAGGCCCCTGATAAAGAAGCGGCATCCACGTGGGAAGGAGAGAGATGCCCGGGAAAATGCCGATAGAGCCGGGCGAGCCGGAGGGAGGGTATTTTCCCGAAAAGTGCTGCAAAAAAATACAATAGATATTTATACCCCGCAACACACGGTCAATGCGCTTTTTTTTGCACACCACCGGATAAGCGGCCACAGAAGTATAACCGGGGCTGTTACGAGGATTATGAACAACCACTGGCCGGGATCAAGAGGCACGGTCGAGAAGAACTGCCCTCCATACTGTACAATCAGGACCTGGACTATCAGTATCGCTGACATTATTATAAAAAAGACAGGATTTCCCCGGAAAAATGGCGGGAGAATCCCGTTAATACCCCGGCAGTTTATTCCGTTCCAGATCTGAGCCACAACAAAACCCGCAAAAAATGCAGTTGCCTGCTGCTCTGGTGACTGCATGAATGGAATACCAAAAAACAGGGCGGTCATCCCGACCACAATAAAGGCCAGGGCTGTGATCAGGATAGACCATTTCATGTACGGGGTGATCACCGGGTCATCTTTCGGAACCGGGGGGCGTTCCAGCAGGGACTGGTGAGGGGCCTCTGAACATAATGCCAGTGCAGCCAGAGAATCCATGACGATATTGATCCAGAGGAGCTGTATGATGGTAAATGGAGGTGCAAATCCTAGTACCGGTGCGAGAAATGACAAAACGGCTGCTGAAATGTTGATCGTCAGCTGGAAAACAAGAAAACGCTGGATATTCTCATACAACGCCCTCCCCCACCACACTGCATTTTTTATCGTCGTGAAAGAGTCATCAAGAAGTATAATGTCACTCGCCTCCCGTGCAACTTCCGTTCCTGCAATCCCCATTGCCAGTCCGACATTTGCATGGCGAAGGGCCGGGGCATCATTGGTACCATCGCCGGTAACTCCCACCACATCTCCCCGTTCCTGGAGTGTCCGGACCAGGAGCAGTTTATCGGAGGGCTCAGAGCGGGCAAGTACCTCCAAATCCCGGGCTGCAAAAGCACGCTGGTTATCGTTAAGACCCCTGAATTCACTTCCGGTGAGGACATCCCCCGTGGTGAGGATCCCGGTCTCCCGGGCGATTGCAGTTGCGGTCACCAGGCTGTCACCTGTGACCATCTTTACCGTGATCCCTGCCCTCCTGCAGGTCCGGACTGCATCAGGTACGTCGGGCCTTACTTCGTCACGGATCCCGACATACCCGTCCCATATCCATGAAGAGGGTGACGTCCCGTCAGCCGGAATCTCAGCATGTGCGAATGCAAGCGTTCGCATGGCCCGCTTTGCAAGGTCGTCAATATGTGTCAGATCCGGGGGTGGATCGCAGTATAATGCCAGAATTTCCGGTGCACCCTTGACGAGAAGATACTGTCGTCCTGATAATTCCACTACTGTCGACATCCGCTTCTTTCCCGAATCAAAGAGTTCCTGTGAGACCGGGGAATAGGCTGACCTGAGGTCCTGGTACAGGATCCCGGCCCGGTGGAGCCAGCGGAGCAGGGCAGATTCGGTGGAGTTTCCCACGGTGATGAGTTTCCCTTCGCAGGGTTCGAGCTCTGCAGTGCTGTTTACCGCAGCATTGAGGGTGATCCATCCTGCAGCTGTTCCGGGCATGCCGGACACCGGCACGGCGCATTCTATGGAAGACGCAACGACCTCCATCTGGTTCAGGGTCAGGGTACCGGTCTTGTCGGTGCAGATGACGGTCACTGATCCGACTGTCTCGCAGGCTATGAGGTTACGTACAAGGCTGGATGCACGTGTCATCTTCTGCATGGTAAGGGCCAGGGAAATGGTAACACTCACAGGGAGTCCTTCAGGAACTGATACCACTATGATGATCACGGCAAACACGAAGCTGTCAAGCACATATCTGGCGATAACCGTCGGGCTGTCCAGAAATACCCCTGATATCCAGCCTTGGATAAGAAGGACCGCAACTATCAGGACCGCCATTATATAGCCAAACCTGCTCACAACGGTTGCAAGACGCCGTAGTTTCACCTGCAGAGGAGTTTCCGGGCGGGTTCCCACGGCGAGATCCGCAGCAATCTGTCCCATGCGGGTGGAATCCCCGACAGCCCCGGTGATCATTCGTCCCCTTCCGGCAGTAAGCAGCGTCCCTTTCAGAACAACATCCTCTGTCGTCTTTCTGACAGGTTCACTCTCTCCGGTAAATGCAGACTCATCAACCTCAATACCGGTAGCGGTAATGAGATACCCGTCAGCCGGAACCGCATCCCCTGCTTCCAGGAGGACCAGATCACCGACAACCAGTTCCCGCATGGGAATTGTAGCCGCATGGCTGTTGCGGATAACTTTGATCCCGGTGTCTTCCCGCATTGAGTTCAGGGCTTCAAACTCACGATTGCTTCGATATTCGGTAAGAAATGCAATGCCGGTAGCGAGAAGGACCGCAATGAGAATCCCGATCATGTCGATAAAGCCCATCCCCTCGACTATCGATACAACTGCAGATATCAGGACTGCAACGAGCAGGATGCGGATGATTGGATCATTAAACTTTTCAAGGTACTGCCGGTATAGTGCAATACGCCGCGGGGGGGTAAGCTCGTTCTTTCCATATCGTTCCCTCATCACCTGAACTGATTCAGGGGAAAGCCCGTGATCTTCTGCCAGTGCCTGAAGGTCCGGAAAGGGGATCATTACTACTGCTATACCCTGTCAGGTCGGTTATAGTTTATTGAATTGATGAGTCAATTCCTAATCACCGTCCATTTCCAGGCAGAATTTTCCCTGGAGGGATACGGGGGGTGCCCGTCGGGGTAACTGTTGCAGAGACCGCGGGTTGTTCGTTTGATGCGACCGATGAGGACCGGCCGCATTTTATGGAATACTACTTCAGTAACCCCGATCCCTACCGGTATATTATCCAGAACGATCCCGATATCCCGCTCACACCCGATCCGGGCACTGCAGTTCTTTTCAGCATGGTCCGGCAGTACCCTGCAGCAGTCTGCAATACCCGCACGGAGGACGTTGAATTAATCGCTTCCGCACACTGGAAAACTGAGGTAAGACAGTTATGAATGAATAATCACCTCCTGTTTCATTTTCATAACCATGAAATACCCGCCCTGATTTAATATGAAAATGTCCCCCTGACATTTTCATCCTGTATGCTTGTGGCCCGTCGGCTTCATGTCCGTTTTCATGACAAGATGGCACGGTCGTTTCATCACGGTATAAAGAACGTGTAAAACCTCATAATCCGGATGAAACTTCCATGGATGAAGTACAATTCTTTATACCATGGCAGACCCTCACTCTGGTATGCAGCGAACAATAAAAAAGGGACGTCCGGAGATGTATTTACGATCAGTCCATACCCGACTGATCCTCCTTGTCCTCGTCCTTTGTTCCGGGCTCCTGTTCCTGCCGGTCGCCGGTTACCCCATATCCGCATATATCTCAACAGAACCGTCAGTCACTCATATGAGTGCGTCGGAGTATGAATCACAGGGCCTGGCATTGGGAAATGAGGCAGACTGGAGCGGGCTTCTTTCCCTGACCGGTGAAGGGCTTGCATTCTATCCCGACAATGCCGAGCTCCATTGCCTGAAGGGATACGGGCTCAGGATGACGGGGCAGTATCGTGAAGCGGTCGAAAATATCACCTTTGCCATTGCCCGGGACCCAAAGCCGATAAGGTACACCAACCGGGGATTTGCGTTCCTCGCACTGGAACGTTACGCTGAAGCCCTGAACGATGCAAATACCGCGACATCCCTGAATGCTTCCTATCCCCGTGCCTACGCTGTCAGGGCAATCGCACTGTTGAATACAGGGAACGAGACAGGTGCCATCCAGGAGGCAGACACTGCTCTCAGGCTGGATCCCTCCGATCCATTATTCTGGCACCTGAAGGGGAAAATCTTCGCTGCATCCGGCAATTGTTCCGGAGCCCTCGACGCTCTCAACAGATCACTTGCGATCAATCCTGGCTATCTTCTTCCATGGCCCGGATTTGAAAACGCCACCACCGATCTCAAAAGGGCAGAATCACAATGCCCGCCCGGCGACCAGATGCCAGCTCCGACAAAAGCCCCAGTGCATGTGGGTATCGCGATTGCAGCTCTTTTTCTCACGATTGCATTCCGGGAATCGCGTTAAAGGGATCCTTATGCCTTTTTCACAGACCCACGTCGTTTTATGGGGACGATCGTTTAACGAATAGGTAAAGTTTTTTGACCCGGGGGTGTCCACGATCTGGAGAGGAGGATTATCGGGTGTGCAGACGCCCCTGCCGCATTCAACAGCGTCCTGACCGCACGGGGCGCCCATCGGAGGGGGAAATTTATCATGTCGGGAGGGCATGAATGAAAAAGCCTCCACATATCACTCGTATTATAAAAATCATATTCACACGAAATAGCAAAGAGTCATCTTTTTTGGATAACTTCATTCGCCCGGTGAAATAACAGCAACTACCCACAATAAGCGCTCCGTCCTGCAATAATGCCAGGATGGTCCGCCCTGTCCCGGCCTGCTATCGTGCCAGGGCATAGAGTGCGTGTGCATAAATCCTGGCATCCGCTATCAGTTCGTCCAGGGTGATGTACTCGTCCCTCGTATGAATCGGTGGGTGCTGGCGGGGGCGATACGGACCAAATGCTACAATATTTGGGAGTCGTCTGGCATACGTGCCTCCACCGATTCCAACCGGAGGTGTATCATCCCCTTCCATATCACGGTAAACCTCAGTCAATGTCCTTATAAGCGGTGAGTCTTTGGGGTAATAGAGCGGGGGATCATATTTCAGGTCTTTCATGAAAAACCCGTGTTCCTGGATCCGGGCATGTATCCGGTCAGGAATCACATTATCCGGGATCGTGACCGGGTGCCGGACATCAATAGTAAGACTGAGGAGATTATCCTGCAGTGCAAGCATCCCCACGTTCAGGGTGAGGGGGCCGGACGGATCATCAGAGAGTTCCAGACCGAACGACCTGCCTGAAGTCTCCATGTCAATTGCCTGGCTGAAGAACCGGACGGTATCGGCGAGTTCCGGGGGATCGAGTTTGAGAGTGTCAAGAAATGCGATAAGCTGCATGATGGCGTTTTTTCCTTCTTCGGGTGTCGAGGCATGTGCACTCACTCCTTCCGAGGAAATCTCTGCCAGCCCGTCGTGCTCTTCTGCGGTAAGCGTGTAGCCGGTTGAACGGGAAAACTTCTGGCATTCTGCGACGATCCAGCCAGGGTCAGGAGAACGGATCTGTGCCGTTGCGGATTCCGGCACGACATTCGGTGCAGTTCCACCGGTCAGGGAGACGAGAATAATTCCACCTGTTCCGGCGGGGATCACTGATTCGAGAGCGATCCAGTAGATCCCTTTTTCGGCAAAGACCACCGGAAAGTCAGCATCAGGGGTAAACCCGGATACCGGCGGCGGTTCCATGGAAAGGTAGTGTTCCACATCACGGGTGCCGGTCTCTTCATCGGTGCCAAAAAGGATCCTCACTCTCCGCGATAAGGGAAGCCCGCTCTCCACAACCGCTTTCAGCCCGAAGAGTGCCGCGATGACCGGCCCTTTGTCGTCGAGTGCACCCCGTCCGTATATCTTCCCGTCATGGATTTCCCCTCCAAAGGGCGGGTATGTCCAGTGCTCCCCTTCCGGTACCGTGTCGAGATGACCGAGGACCGCAACGTAATCCTCGCCCTCGCCGTATTCCGCGTAACCGATATAGTTATCAAGGTTTTTTGTTCTGAAACCGAGATCTTCCGCGAGAGCGAGGACTTTTTGCAGGGCATCTGCAGGACCGGGGCCAAACGGTGCATCCGGCAGGGGGTCTCCCGCAATACTTTTAATCCTGACCAGTTCCTGCACCACGGATACCAGCCGGTCAGCATCTTTTTCAACAGCGGCATTTATCCGTTCTATACCGGAACGGGATTTGGTCTGCAGGGAGAGGACGATCACGCCTGCGAGGGAGATGAGGGCGGGTGAGAGAAAAAAGTCAGGGCACCACATGGATGGATATTTCCACTCCCTTCCCTATCAGGGTTGTGGAAGGGAAGCGGTTACACCGGTCCAGGGAATGACGGCGACGCATCCGGCTGACCTGTTCACCGGCGGATTATCCCGGTATACCAGCACAGGGGACAGGTAGATAAAACGACCGGGATAATTGCGTTTTCCGGTGAAAATCAGAGATACGTGGTAACCGCACATATTTCGGCATCAAAGCTAAATAAGAGAATTAAAAAGGATCCTTACTCTTTAACCTCTTCGATTACCGCGTTTGGAGCATTTTTCTTCACACTTTCAATTCCATTCATGCATGCGGCCTTGGAAGAATATCCCTGGCCGACAGCAATGATTTCACCGTTTGACGCTTTTAATCTGAACCGGTAGTCACCGGACTTGCCGGCGTATACTTCAAATTTTCCAGTTTGCATAATAACACGTAATCAGAGAAGGGTGTATATATTTTTTGCCACCCGGGATTCAGGCCTGAACCAGGCCCGTGCGCAAAAGCACCCTCTTTTACTGATTCTCACCGAAAATGCAAAATGCCTTCAATAACAGGTCCGGACAAGTAATTGCTGCCCTTGCGTTCTCCTTATTGATTTTCATCAGAAAACCGGAACATCCCTGCAGGGACCATAATCACGAACGTTGCACCAGTTCCTGGCGTCCCGTTTTCTTCTATGCTCATGCAGGTAAGCGAGAGTATCTCCCTGGCAAGGAAGAGGCCGAGGCTGGTATGTTTCCCGTCGCCTTTGCTGAAGAGACGAGGCTTTATTTCGGGGTTGATACCAGCGCCTTCGTCTCCGAAGGGCATAAGAATGTTCCCGTCCTGCTCCTTTGCATCAAAGACGATGGTGCTCAGCTGTTCCCCGCCATGCTTAATGGCATTGTCAATGAGGTTATAAAAATACCTTGACAAGAAGAGGGTCGACAAAGACCATGATATCATTCCGTTTCACATCGATGCGGATATCCCCAAGCGGGAGTTCCTCTGACGCCATCCGGATTCTTGTCTGGGACATTCTGCCATTCGGGAGCCTGGACTCCCATATCCTCGTAATCCTTTGTGAAATTGATCTGGTGTTCGATTGTACCTGCGATTTTTCTCTCTTTTTCAAGAAATCCTGATACCAGGGCCGGATCGTTCATAGAATCCTGAATAAGCTCAAGGTATCCTTCCAGTGCCATGAGCTGGTTCTTGATATCATGGCGGGTCATCCGGAGAGGATTTTAATTTTTTTATTTGCTGCTTTGAGGGCATCCTCGCTTCGCTTCAGATCTCCGGCTTTCTCCTCCATCTCATGTTTCCGTCTCATCTGGTAATACCTTACCAGGAAGGTGCTGTCAGCGATAATGAGCACAATGAGAAATGTCGTGGTGGAAAACATAAAACGGGTTTCAGGATCGACAATGACGGATCCAGACCATTGCACTGCATGTCACCAGTAGGGAGGCATACGTGCACAATAAGAAGCATTGACAAAATACTCCTGGCTTTGGTCTGACCTGCTTTCTCGAAAATGATGCTTCCTATATGAAATTGTGAGCCGCTCCGCCCACCTGTTCAGAGCAGGAAAGTGAGTCATAAATAGTATACAGGTCGATTTTTATTCAATGCAACAGGGAATTACGAATAATTCTGTAGCCCCGGCGCGAACGAGCCAGAAACCCGTACGTTTTTCCCTGTACCTTGCCCTGTTGTTCCTGCTGATATGCATTAATGCACTGGGTTCAAGGTTTGCGGTATTCTCCTTTGAACTGGCTCCCGGGGTTTCTTCGGTCTATATAATCATCGCGGTAATGATCGTCTTCGGCCTGTGGTTCGGCATGTACGGAGCAATTGCAGCATATTTCGGATGTTTTATCGGTGCAGGTATGTTAAGCGGTATCCCTCCTGTTGTCAATATTTACTGGGCCCTTGCCGATTTCTGGGAAGTGCTCATCCCACTCGTCGCATTCAGGATTCTTGGGTGTGATCCGGGCCTGAAGAGCTGGAGGGATGCCGGCGTGCTCCTGCTCTTCGGGATACTCCTCAACAATATTGCCGGAGCCACATGGGGAGCGTTCAGCCTTGCCCTTGGCGGACTGATCCCATGGCAGGATGTTGTCCGGGTCTGGTCAGGATGGCTGATCGTGAACCTTGTCATGTGCATCGTTCTACTCCCCCCGATGCTCTTCTTCCTTACACCATTCATCAGGGATCACGATTTGTTTGTCAGGCGGTACTGGCATTAGATCCCGGTATTGTTTTAAAGACGTGTAAAAAACAGTGTTCGCTGGTGAATCATATTTTTTCGGACCGCGATACCGGTGGCAGAGTTGAACATCGCAGCATGATTACCCGCTTTTACCAGTTCATGTGGTGCGGGAGATATTGAACAATAACCGTAGCAGCCTGTCCGGATATTCCCGGATAAAGAAATGAATTAATGAGATACTACCGGGAATTATTAGTGCAGGAGACCTCACACATGACAAGAGCCGGCCTGGCATTCGAATGTTTTATGAAAAAAGGATTTACCTGTTCATCGTCTGTATTTTCAGCTTTTTCCGGGGACTTCGGACTGGACGAAGAAACCGCACGTAAACTGTCATGCGGCTTTGGTGCCGGCATTTCAAAAACAGGCAATATATGCGGTGCAGTTTCGGGGGCAGTCATGGTCATAGGCCTCAAATACGGAAAAGCACATCCCGGGGATGACGCGGCAACCGACAGGACCCGTGCACTGGTCCGGACTTTTATTGATGAATTCACCACCCGGCACGGTTCCGTGAACTGCACCGGTCTACTCGGGTACGACCTCAGTATCCCGGAAGAATACGAGAAAGCCCGCCGGAGCGGTTTATTTCACACGAAATGCCCGGATTATGTCAGGGATGCAGCAGATATCCTTGAACGAATCCTTTAAAAATAAACTGCTTATCCTGACCGCATGTGCAAAAAGATTTCCCCAATCAGGATCTCTGAAGAACAGCGATGTAATATGTACGAGCAATGGGAATGTCCCTGTTCACGGGTATTCCATCCAATCCGGCAATTTTTTTATTTTTTTCCAGGAATGAAAGTATGATTTCCTTACCCGTTCTTCCGGCCGGTTGTCACAGACTAAAAAAATATCTCCTGAACCGACAACGGGAGGATAATGAAGCTCAACATCCCGCCAAACTACTTTTATTTCGCATTGCTCCTGAGCATTGCACTCTTCCTGCTTTTTCCGCAATATAATACCCTCACCCCGCCATGGGACCTGGCCGGGCTTGTCCTGTTTATCCCCGGGTTCTACCTGATTTACCGGTCCTGGCAGATATTCGTGCGTGACGATACACCTGAAAATTATGTTGACCGTCCACGGGCCCTCGTAACTGACGATATCTACCGGTATTCACGAAACCCCATGTATGTAGGGTCTGTGGCTGCCTCTGTGGGTCTCTGTATCCTGCTGATGGGAAACCTCGTCTCATTCATCGGCCCGGTCTTCCTCCTCCTGGTCCTGAACTTTTACTTCATTCCTTACGAGGAACGGCAGATGACCGGTATATTTGGTGATGAATACAGGGAATACACAAAAAAGGTGCGACGGTGGATCTGACCCGGGGGAGTGAATGGTACCCCATTCACCATAATCCGTGATTCCCGGTCAGAATAATTTCAGATGCTCCCGGAGACGGTCAATGCACTCCTGATAGCCGCATCTAATTTTTCGGGATTGCTTAGGGTGAACGCGGTTGGCTCCACACAGCCCCCAAACTGGATCTGCAAGGTTTTTCGTGCAGGAACAGACACTTTTCTGATAATGCCCATCGGCTGGTCAATCTTTATTTCCGGTTCTTTTGACAGGAGCCCGCCGGAATCAAACAGCGTCTTGTACCCTGTCAGTAACACCTGCTCCATGAACTGATACCACTATACGAGGAAATGGCGGGTCTGCGATATCAAATCTATTCAGGAATGGTACAAGATCAGGGGGCAATCGAGTATATCAGGGATCACCTTCTACCCCTTCGAAAAAAAACCGGTCTGTCACCGTTTCCGGGTCAGGTCCAGGACCGTGCTGTTCCAGACCATGCGGAGCTGCCCGATGTCCATCCCCTGCATGGCGTAGATTAAAAGTCCCTGGAAGAGGGCGTTGAAGGTGAGGGCCAGCACCCTGACATCGGCATCTTCCCGGATCGCCCCGGCCTGCTGCCGCTCGAGAAGGAAACCGGCAATGATCCTGAGGAACTCTTCCCGGTCGGCGAGGACGATGGCTTTCAGGTCCTCATCCCGTGTGATGATTGCCACGCTCTCCGGCCCGATGTTGCCGAGGATGCCTTCCATGACCTTGTCAAAAAAGATTCCCGCCCCTTCGGCAAAGTCCCTTCCGGTGAAGGAATCAATGATCAACTCCTCGAGCAACCTGCGTTCGTACTCCGCCACTGCGACGAAGAGGTTCTCCTTATTCTGGAAATAATTATAGAGGGTAGGTTTTGTCACCCCGAGCGCCACCGCAATGTCTGCCATCCTGGTATTCTCATAGCCCTTCTTATGAAAGATATCGTGGGCTGCGACGACAATCTTTTTCCGGACCTCTTCCCGGTATTCAGGATATATTCGTGTCAATCTCTGTTGATCTCCCTGTCTCTGTAATCTCTATACCGAGAGTATTAATAACTTTACTCCGGGTAACCTTATTAAACTTAAAACGACAAACTCTGGTAATTCACTGCTTTCCGCTTCTCCAATCCGATCGGGGGAATAGTCCCGGGGCCACACGGGACATGCGGCAGTGCAGGGCTCATTTGCCTCCAACACGAGTTGAACGTCATGAAACACGTACGAGTAAACAGAAAAAATATCATGCGGTCCGGGGGGATGGCACTCCTGTTCCTGCTGGCTGCCTTGACCATCCCCGTTTCCGCTGCTGATCCTACGGTGATCATCACAGACTATACCGTCACACCCACCGTGCTTACTCCGGGGGGCCACGGGACGATCAAGGTAACGCTTACCAACACTGCTGCAATGGCAGTCTTAAAAGAGTCCTCAGGATTTTCCACGGCGGGTGAGTTCCAGACAACGAAAAGCACTGACATCCCTGCCGTAATCGACAGCGTGGAGCTCATCGGGGGGGAGATCCGGGTAATAGACGGGAACTTCCAGAACTTCGGGGCCATTGGTCCTGGCCAGTCTGTCACGGTAACCTTCGCTGTCCAGGCACCGGAAACCGAAGGGCTGTACTTTCCCGAGGTGTGGGTGGGTATCAACGGCGGGAAAAACGTTCGTTACCCGGTGCCGGTGAATGTAAACACTGACCAGTACGTGATGCAGACCCCGACCCTGGTAATTTACAAGGAGCTTCCGGAAAGCATCAACCCCGGAGAGGACTTCCCGGTAACCCTTACTATCTCCAATGCAGGATCGATCCGGGCAAGTGATATTATCCTCTCGACGTCGACCTCCACCTCATCTCTCGGGTCAACCGGACCTAATACAATTTCACTCGAATCCATGAACGGAGGCGGGACGCAGACAGTCACCCTTGACTTCGTCACTGACCGGTTTGTCCCTGTAGGCCTCCAGAAAGTAACGCTCTCAATAGACTACAAGCTCCCGGACGGCACCCCGAAACACCAGGACGAGGTGATCGAGGTCCCCATCAAGGGGAAGTCTGAGCTCGGGTTTGTATCAGTCGACACCAGTCCGCGGAGAGTGGGTGAAGGAGAGCCGTTCGATCTCACCATCAGGATCGAGAATACCGGCACAGGGGAGGCGAAACAGGTCGCCGCAACCATCGACATTCCCATGACCGGGACAAGGCAGTCGTTTATCGGAAAGATCAAGCCCGGCAACGATGCACCCGCCGTATTCATGCTCGACGGCGGGAAAAGCGGCACCTACGAGTACAATACGAGCATCACCTACACCGACGACCTGGGGACTCATACTGTTGTCTACCCGATGTCGCTCCGGGTCACCCCTCATGACTATACCGGTGCGATCATCCTGGTACTCATCATTGTTCTCGTCGGCGCATTCATTGCATACCGGTACTGGTACATCCCCCGTAAAAACGGGAACGGGGCCCTCCCATGGGTAAAAAAGAATTAAAGGTCGCGTTCCTGCTCTCCCTCCGGTCACTGCAGAGAGGGAGCAGGGCAAGCACGTTCATGACGGTGCTTATCATCTCGCTGTGCTTCACCAACATGATCTTCCTTCCCGGGCTCTTCAACGGGATCGGGCAGGGTATCACCACGCAGATCGTTGATTATGAAGTGGGAAACGTGCTGGTCAGCCCTCGTGCCGGCGATCAGTATATCACTGACCTCGATGCGACGCTCGATCTTATCAACCGCATGCCCGGCGTGGAGCGGGCGACACCCCATTACACAAAGGGGGCGACACTCAAGTTCAGGGACCGGTTACTTGGCGTGGGAGTACGGGCGATCAACCCGTCCGACGAGAAATACGTCTCCCCGCTCTATACAAAGATAATCGCAGGGACCTACCTCGGCGATGGTGACACCGGCGAGGTAATTATCGGAAAGACCGTGGCAGGAGACTCCTCGGTACGCCGTGAAGATGAGTTCCAGCCGTCGCTTGGCGGCGTACGGGTCGGTGACTCGATCTCCATCGAGTATGGCAACGGGTACGAGAAGGACTACCGGGTCAAGGGGATCTACTTCACTGGCTGGAGCCAGTCTGACAGCACCGTGTACGTCACCATGAGCGACATGGAGCTCGTGGAAGGACAGGCCTTGGACCGTGCCGATTACATCACGGTGAAAGCAAAGCCCGGGTATTCGGAGAAGTTCATCAAGGACGAACTCCAGGCCTACGGGGTCTCGCAGGACGTGCAGACCACGGCCGACCTCCTCTCGAAGGGGGTGGGCAGGGTGCTCCAGAGCTTTGCGATCATCAACATGGTCTCGCTTATCGTATCCATCATTATCACCACGGTAGTCCTCTTCATCGTGATTACCATCAAGACCCTCAACAGCCGCAAGCAGATCGGGATTCTCAAGGCCATCGGGGTGCAGAAGGAGGTCATCATGCACAGCTACGGGTTCCAGGTGATCATCCTTGCGGTTGCCGGCATCGTGCTCGGGGTCATCATAACTTCGCTGCTCGCGCTCTACCTGTCTATAAACCCCATTGTGA
>JBFYKV010000145.1:0-15222 GCA_041305745.1 Methanoregulaceae archaeon
TCCTCCTGTCAGCGCTCGGATCGGCCATCGTCATTGCAAATCTATGCATCTTCGGGGGACTGGAGTTCCGGACCGCATTCCGGGAGGGGCTCTTTATGTCGGTATCTGCAGCAACGAGTACCGGATTCCAGAATTCGGCAGTGAATTTCTGGCCCGGTACTGCATTGATCATCGTGATACTCCTGATGTTCATCGGCGGGGCATCGGGAAGTACCGCCGGAGGTATAAAGGTAAACAGGGTCATCCTTGCCTATGAAGGGATGATATGGTGGTTTAAGAGGTTCTTTGTGAGGGGAAACGTCATTGTGCCGTTCAAACATGACGGGAAGACCTACCCGAAGAGGATATCGGAACTTGAACTCTCCAAAAACCTGCTTATTACCATACTCTATGTACTCACCGTCTTTGTCGCGGTCATTCTCGCACTCCACATCACGACGACCCTCCTGCCGACCAAGGATGTTATCTTTGATATCGTATCGGCACTTGGAAATAACGGTCTCGGGGCAGGCTTTATCACGCCGGGAAGTGTAGTCTCGTTGAAATGGCTTTTTATCATGCTGATGTGGATTGGCAGACTTGAGATTATACCCGTGCTTATCCTGATCACCGGGATAGTAGGAGGGTTTGAGCTGAATCTCTCGAAATATGTGAAAAAGCACTGATTCCGGAAAATTTAATATTTCAAAATTTCATTTTATCGCGAAGGAATCGTTCCGGCAGCCATCGGGACCCCTCACGGAATTATTCAGGGAACCTGCAGGTCCCGGCGGAGAGATTTTGTTAATATGAAAACCTTTATCCAATTCACCCCTGAAACTTGTCTATATCGGAGATGGTGAATGCTCGGTGTTCTCGAACAGATCCTTATCGCGGCTGCAGTTTCATGGGTCCTCTTCGTGAGCATCGACATTCTGTTTTCCCTCCCGAAAAAGGGAGGTGTCAGCGGCGCCGCCGGAATTGCAGCCCGTATTGAACTGACTGGCGGTTCCCGTAATGGCGGGAACATGATGGGAAACATCGTATGCTCTCCGGATGCGTCTGCCGGGACCCTGCTTGCGGCGTGCGGCGTTTTTATTGCCGGGATTCCGGGAGGACTGCTTGCGGCCCTGCTTGTCTATATCGGGAACAGGATTTGCTATGACCCCGGGTATGCCGGCACGAGCGGCGCAATAATAGCAACATTTGTCATATACGGCTTTACCATGGCAGGATTTTCAGCTGCCAGTTTTATTGCGGGGATGGTCATTGCAATCCTGACGATCCAGGGGATTGCACTGGCGTCGGCAAGCCGCCTCCTTGATACGATCTGGAGGTGGAGGTCCTGAACACGCAGGACATTGCAGTTGTGATCTGTGTCGTCATCGCGGTGTATGCGGCAATCCGTGTCATACTTGAAAAAGACACGCTTAAAAAGCTCCCGTTCCTGAATGTCATGTCATTCGCCGTTGCCGGGTCAATCGCACTCCTTCTTCCCCACCCGCTGACAATTATTGCAGCGGCAGCGTATTTTATCGGGACAACGCTCGAATCGAATGCAATTGCCAGCACCTGTGCAGGAGGGACAAAGCCAGATGAATGAGATCCTGATTATCGGATTCGGCTGTCTTGTCATCATCGGTGCCCTGGCCACGATATGGGAAAAAGACCCGTTTAATAAACTCATCGCCCTGTCCGTAATGATAGGTGGGATTTTTCCGTTTATTGTTAACCGGCAGCTCGTTGATGTAGCGATCGCCGTGGCATTGATAGCCCCGCTCTCGACGATTTTTATCCTGATGGTTGCGCGGAGGAATGCATAAATGGATCCTGAATTTTTCCTTGGACTCTTTTTAGTCCTCGCAGGGACGATTGCAGTTGCATTCCCGGCAAAAAAAACATATCTTGCACGGCTGATAAACCTTGAAATTCCCGGCTGGGGACTTCTCCTTATCATGCTCTCGTATAACGAGGCGCTGGCACTCCTGACGTTTGCAGCAGTGACCGCCCTGACCGTATTTATCTTTGTCCGGGTGCTGCAGAAAAAGGAGGGCGTATGATAATCTCCCGGATCTCCCGGTTCATATCTGACTACGATAATCTCCTCATGCTCTTTGCGGGAGCGTGTGCAGTGGTTGCAGTTCTGCTCGTACTGTCGCTTCCGTTTCCTTATGCCGAAAACCAGCTGTACCCAAAGAGCCTGAATGCCAGCAGCCCGCTTAACCCGTACGACAGGGGGGGTCCCTCATTTACAAAGGCAGATATTGTAGTCCAGTACCCGGAAAATTCACCATATGCAGGGTATGTAACCGCGTACCTGACCCCGCTGTCCGGTTTTATAGCGGCACATACATTTTACCTGGGGACCACGATTGTTGCACACCCGGGGGGAATCCTTGACGAAATACTGTATAACACGCGTGGTCTTGATACCGTGGTTGAATCGACCATACTGTTCATCGCATTCGGCATTGCCGCGTTTCTTTTCAGGAAGGGATCATAAGGATGTGGAACGAGTATTCGATCGGTCTGGTTATAGTGCTTTTATCCGCTGTTATTGGCTTTCTGGCACTTGCTCGGGAGAAGGATGATCTCCACCGGCTTCTCCTGATCGACCTGGTCGAGATCCCCTCGCTTGCAATCGTCGCCCTTCTCGGGACAGACCTTGCAGAGGCGCTGATCCTGCCCGGCCTTGTTGTGGGGATTTCTGAACTTCTCGCCCTTTCACAATTGTACATTGTCAAGGAAGGCCTCCGTTCCCGCCCGGTGAAGTCTCCCGGAATAGAGGTGATCAGATACGCCCACGCACCGCTTATTATTTCAGTTTTTCTTGTCGCGTACGGAATTGTGCTGTCAGGATTCACTGGCGGGGGAATCGCCGGCCTCGGCGTAATCTTCTATATCATGTCGCGTGGTCATTCCGAGAGGTTCGAGATTGTGGAGATAGCGAGCGGGATATCATGGGCAGTATGGATCATTGCGTTCTTTATTTTCATGTTTCTCCCGGCATACTGGTACATGGCGGTAATGCTGGCCGCTGTAGGCATTCTCCTGAAAGTAGCGGCAAAGATGTCCCTGATGGGGACGATGTGGGGTGCCCCCGATGAGTAGCATTGGCGGGGCCACGCTTGCTCACCTGCCCTTTGGGGATATAGTCCTCTATATCACGCCGTTCACGCTTACACTCTTCCTGCTTGCGCTGGCATTTACCGTCCTCGTCATTGCAAGCCGGCCTGAACGGCAGCTCGATATCACCTTTGGTGCAGACCGGATTATTGCCAAGGAAACGGGACTCACCGAGATGAGATTCCGGAGGTTCATGGCCATTGCATGCGGCCTGGCAAGCATGGGGGCCATGCTTACCGGGGATGTCTTTGATTTTGCACTCTTCACGTCGCTCGTAGGGATAACCAACGTGGGCATCGTGGCGGCAGTGAAGAGCAGGCATGTTCAGAATGCAGCCTTCCAGTATGGCCTCGTCGCGATGGCAGGGACGGTCCCCCTCTTCGGAGCAGCTGCAATGGTTGCAGCAACTACCGGGACCCTCTCGATGCTTGAACTTGCAAAAGAGATTACGCCGGTGGTTCCTGTGACGGTAAAGGCACTCCTCGTGCTTGGTGTGATGGGTGAAGGGATGGCCCCCTTTTATGCTGCGAAGGCCGAGATGTTCAGGGCCCCCGGGGCGCCCTACGTGATAATGTGCTCGCTCTCATCGCTCCTCATATTTTTGAGGGTGATTGAAGTGGTATTGACGGTGTGACGGATCATGAAGAAGAAAACTGCGTTTGCAATAGTCCTCGCCTGTGGTGTGACGGCGCTGGTGGCAATGGGGATGAACTGGGCAGGCATTATTCCCCTGTGGATGTACGAGGCTGTCCTCGTCGTTGATACACCGGTCTTTGTCATTGCAACGGGTCTCTGGGTCATGGCAGGAAATGCGGAAGAGGATATTCCATTTATAGGGTACTGACATGATTCCATACCTGATTTTTGCAATATTCTTCGGACTCCTGCTCCTCGGGCTACACCGGAAGGTCATCGCCCGGATCCAGCGACGGCCCGGTCCGCCTGTCTGGCAGGAGATCCTGCACATGCTCAAGTTTGCCTTCAAGGTTACGTGGATCCCGGCAACTGCAAGCGATGCCCTGTTTGTCGGAGTGGTCCTGATTGCAATAGGGATATGGACTGCAGCACTCTTTGTCGTGCTTGCAGGAGAAAGCATCCTGATCATATTTGGCATCTACATGCTTCACAAGATAGTCGAACACGGGTTCGGACTCTCGTCCGGGTCCCCGTACGGAAAGTTCGGCGGGGTGCGTTCGGTTATTTCGGCGGCCTCAGAGATCCCCCTCTTCGTAAGTATCGCAGCCATTGCCATCTATACAAAATCACTGATGCTTTCAGATATTGCCGCTTACCAGCAGGTCCACGGACCGCTCATCTTCATCATCCCCCTTGCCGCATTCGCCATGTATATGGTAATCCTGTCAAAAATGCCATATGGCCCGTTTTCAGTGGTGGAAGCAAAGGAACTGGTGAGCGGTTACAAGACCGAGCACTTCGGTGTATGGAGGGCAGGCCTCGAGGTCTGTAACGGGCTCAAGAGTTATGTCCTCCTGATGACGTTTGTTATCGTGTTCTTTGGCTCGGTCCCCTTTGTCTGGCTGTTGCTTGCGATGGTGCTGATAATAATTACGCTCTCGTTTGTCTGCGCTCTCTGTCCCATGCTTTCACCCTTTGACAGCGTCACAATACAGACAGGGATTGCCGGACTCATGCTTCTCTATGCGTTATACCTGGGGTGGACAGGATGATTCGTGAGGTCGTGCTTTCAGCAGGTGTGCTGTATATACTTATCACGTTCGTACAGATTGTGCAGGAATGGGAAGTCCGCTTCGAGGGGATTGCGGTCGCGGTATTCCTGCTGGTGGCAATCGGGATATTCTGGTATGAAGAGGAAGACCGGCTGAAAATATGGGAAAATACTGCCGTATGGTCAATGATATTTCTCTTTGTCATCTACAGCCTGTTAAAGGTAGGAGGTCTGTTATGAGCACTACGATATATGAAAAAGACCTGACCGCCATGAAATACGCCATTCTCGTGAGCAGCAGGCATGATCGCGTTATACGTGAGATCGCAGCTGATCTGCAGGTCGGTGTACAGCAGCTCCGGCGGTATATCATCGAACATTTTGACATGATACTTATGGAAAATATCCCCGCCCGATACGAGGCCGGAAAAAAAGACGATTCAGTGGAGGAGCCTGTTGCCCGGGAACTTGGAATGGAACTCTATACCCGCTATGTCCCCCTTTTTGCGAAAAACCAGATTGAACCCGTCATTGACGAGGTGGAGATGCTGGTAGCGGAAGGGAAACCTGAAAAAGAGGCAATACAAGTTGGAAAAGCCATTCTTGGGGAGGTATTGAGCCGATGACCATATTGCAGTCGATAAAAAATTATGTCAGGTCAAAATCAATCCATGTCAGTTACGTCGATGTCGGGTCGTGCAACGGGTGTGATATCGAGGTTCTTGCCTGTCTTGCCCCCCGGTACGATATCGAGCAGTATGGTATATATGTCCATAATAATCCGAGGGAAGCAGATATCCTGCTGGTTATCGGCGCGTATACTCCCGGTTGGGAGGAAAAACTCGAAGGGGTATGGAGTAAAATTCCTGAACCGAAGGTCGCGATCGCGATAGGCAACTGCCCGGTATCAGGGTGCCTGTTCAACCGGCCACATACGTATATCGATCCACCGGTATCGAAACATATTCCGATAGCAGCGAGCGTTCCCGGGTGTCCGCCACGTCCCACTGAGATTCTCAATGCAGTCCTCTCCCTGGCCCCGGTTGTATTCAAAGACTACGAGGTGAAGAAACGATGAAAAAAACCGTGGATGTATCCATTCCCATCGGCCCCATCCACCCCTGCTTCAAGGAGCCTGCCCGCATCAAATGTGAGACAAAGGGGGAGTATGTGATCAGTGCGGAGGTCGAGCTCGGGTATATGAAAAAAGGCATCGAGCGTATCATGAGGGGGAGGCCGTGGCAGGAGGTTATGTTCCTTGCAGAACGGGTATGCGGTATCTGCTCTGTAATCCACAATATGGTCTTTATCGAGGCGCTTGAAAAGATAAGCGGCATCGGGGTTCCGGAAAGGGCAGCACTCCTGCGGGTCATCGTCAACGAACTTGACCGCATGCAGAGCCACGCCCTTGCCAATTTTTCATACTGCTATACAATTGAGCACGAGACTCTTGGCATGTATCTCCTTGACACCAGGGAAAAGGTCATGGACCTTCTCGAACTGATTACCGGGGCCCGTGTGACATGCGCCTATATCGTTCCCGGTGGAGTACGGTTCGACCTGCGCGAAGAAGACCGGACAACCCTCCTCTCATCCCTCGATTCGGTAGAGGCCGATCTCCAGCGATACATAGGGATGTTTGAAGGCGGATCTCTCATCGCACTGAGATCCAGGGATATCGGGATCCTCACAAAGGAAGCTGCACTTGAGGCACACGCCGTCGGACCGACCGCCCGGGCGAGCGGAATGCCCGAAACTGATCGAAGGCTGCAGCACCCCACCTACCGGAAGCTTCAGTTTACCCCTGTCTCACGGAACGGATGCGATAATTTCTCCCGCATTATGCTGCGGTTTGACGAGCTGCTCCAGAGTATCGGACTCATCCGGAGATGTGTAGATCTACTTCCGGAAGGGCCGATCAGGGGTGGCGGGATACCGTGCGCCGGTGAGACCGTGTATTGTGGCGAGGCGCCACGGGGAGAGCTCACCTACTTTATAAAAACCGACGACGCCGGAAGGATACTCGATATTTCGATTCAGACCCCTTCGATTATGAATATCGAGGCGTGTTGCCATTACATGTTAAAGGACGCTGCATCCATCGCCGATGTTCCTTCAACATTTATCAGCGCCGACCCCTGCATCGCATGCACCGAGAGATAAGATGAAGTCTGTCCTCTATTACCTCAAGGAATTTGCCCGGCGTGAGTGGTTCAGTAAATTCTTCACTGCAAAGACCGCACCGCTTGAGTCACCTGCATATTTCAGGGGTTTTCCCGAACTTTCAGGAAAGACCTGCACACATTCGCTCTTTTGCATGATGGCCTGTCCTGCTCCCGGAGCAATCGATGTGCTCCGGACACCGCACGGGTGGGAGCCGCGGATCCATAAGGGCCACTGCATAAGGTGCGGGCTGTGTGTCGAGGCATGTCCAAACGGGGTCCTCACAAGCGGGCGGATACTTGATGCAATCAGACGGGACGGAACGGCACTTTCATTCTCATTTAAAATCAGGATCGATCCGGAACGGTGCATGGGCTGCGGCAATTGTGCTGTTGCGTGCCCGGTGAACAAGGTGATCGATACCCAGATGTCGCACGGGGGCCGTGCATCAATGGAAGGGCTGCTCCTCCGTGTAAGTGAAGGAAAATGCCTGGTTGTGCACGAGGAGAAGTGCACGGGATGCAAGACCTGTGAACATCACTGCCCGAACGAAGCGATCACCGTTGCACGGCTCCTCGAAGCAGTTCAGGCCCGGGGGGATGTGGAATGAATTTTGTACTCAATACCGGCCGGACAATAAAGCAGGGGAGTTTTGTCGAGCGTAAAAATTCTGAAGGGTACCGCAACGAAGCGTCAGCATGCAGGATGAACCCCGTTGACATGATGGAACTTGACCTCGAGGACGGTGCGAATATCATGGTACGCAGTCCGGCCGGGTCCGTGGTAATGAAGGCGTTCTCCTCCCAGTCGCTGAAGAGAGGGGAAGTCTTTGTCTCGCTGGGGCCCTATGCCAACCATATCGTCGACGGTGAAACCCATGGGACGGGTATGCCGGATTTCAAGACGACGCTGGTACATATCGAGCCTACGGGAGAAGAAGTGGTCCCGGTTTCGCGCCTCATGGAAGAGTGTGGAGGATGCCCTTATGAGGATTGAAGATGTGATATGCCCGTTTTGCGGATGCCTGTGTGATGACCTTGTCGTGGAGGTGGAAGGCACAACCGTGGTGAGTGTTGAAAACGGCTGCACTCTCGCAAATGAAAAGTTCACCGGAGACAACCGCCTGCAGGCACCCATAAAAAGGGATGGCAGGACATGGCACCAGGTCTCCTATGACGAGGCAATTGAAACAACGGCGCAAGTCCTGCTCGATGCCGACCGGCCCCTCCTTTACGGGTGGAGTGGAACAAATGGCGAGGCGCAGAGCATCGGGGTCCACCTTGCAGAACTCCTCGGAGCCGTCATTGACAATACGTCAACGGTCTGCCACGGCCCGTCCATTATGGCAATCCAGGAGGTAGGGCATCCGGGCTGTACTTTAGGCCAGGTGAAGAACAGGGCTGATGTTATCGTCTACTGGGGTGCAAACCCGATCGATGCCCATCCCCGTCACATGAGCCGGTATACCACCTATGCCGATGGTTTTTTTGTGAAAGGTGCATTTCTCGAGCGAAAGGTGATTGTAGCAGACGTGAGGGAGACGGAAACCTCGAATATTGCCGATGAATTCATGCATATCGAGCCGGGCGGGGATTATGCGGTCCTTTCAGCGCTGAGGGCAATTGTCAGGGGTAAGGCAGAGATCATTCCCCCGTATGTATCGGGAGTGGCACGCGAACAACTCGTGCGTGTTGCAGAGATGTGCAGGAATGCAAAGTTTGGTGCAATCTTCTTTGGTCTCGGTCTCACCATGTCACGCGGAAAGTACAAAAATATCAGGAATGCCGTGGAACTGACAGAAGAGCTGAACCGGTATACAAAGTTCACGATCTCGCCGATGAGGGGGCACTGGAACGTATACGGGTCAAACGAAGTCTTTACATGGATTTCAGGCTATCCCTTTGCTGTAGATTTTGCACGTGGAATAGCGTTTTATAACCCGGGTGAGACAACCAGCATCGATATTATCAGGCGGGGTGAATGCGATGCCTGCCTCGTCGTGGCAAGCGATCCCGGGGCCCATTTCCCGAAGCAGTGCTGCAGGCACCTTGCAGAGATACCGACAATACTGATAGATCCCCATGTCAACGTCACCACCCACTTAAGCAACCTCCAGATACCCGTAGCAGTGACCGGTATCGATTCGGAAGGTACCGCCTACCGGATGGATGGTGTGCCGATACGGACAAGAATGCTTTACAAGAGCCGGTACCCGAGCGACAGCGAAATTCTTGAAAAAATTTACCAGATCGTCCGGAAGGAGAAGGGGCCATGAGCGAACTCCTGATCAGCAATGCCTGGGTAATCGATCCTTTAAACGGGATCAAGGGCGAAATCATGGATATCGCCATAAGAAACGGCCGTATTGTCGAGGAAGTGTCAGAAAAAGCCCGTGTTATCGACGCCGGCGGGTGCCTGACACTCCCGGGCGGAGTCGATTCCCATACCCATGTGTGCGGAACAAAAGTCAATTTTGGCCGCTATATGAGCCCTGAAGACATGCGGGCAGGAAGGACCGCACGCAATGGCTGCATGCACGTGACCTCGGGATATAGTGTTCCCACCACCTTCGGGAACTCCTACCGGTATAGCAACATGGGATACACTACCCTGCTCGAGGGTGCGATGGCCCCACTTGAGGCGCGCCATACCCACGAGGAGTTCACTGCAACCCCGCACCAGGACATGATGGCCAATACGCTCTTCGACGGTAACTGGGCTATCATGGAGGCGGTGAGGGATAAGGACGTCAGGAGGACTGCTGCAGTTGTCGCATGGTACCTGAAAGCCGCGAGAGGGTTTGCAATCAAGCTTACTAACCCGGGTGGCACGGAAGCGTGGGGCTGGGGGGAGGATGTCAGCGGTATTCATGATACGGTTCCGTATTTCGAGGTGACCCCGGCAGAGATCATTGAGACGATGATCCGGGCAAATGAAATCCTTCATCTCCCCCACTCTGTCCACCTTCACTGCAACAACCTCGGTGTGCCGGGAAATTACCAGACCACCCTGGATACTCTCGGGCTTGTCCCCGACCTTAATAAAAAGAGACAGAGCCTCTATCTTACCCACGTGCAGTTTCACAGTTACGGGGGCACGACCTGGCGTGACATTGATTCAAAGAGCGAGGAGATCTGCAAAGCAGTGAACAACACCCCGCAGGTCACTATTGACATGGGACAGATCATGTTTGGCAGGACTACCACCATGACCGCAGACGGTCCGATGGAGTTCAAGCTCTACATGCTCCACCACAACAAGTGGAGCAACCATGACGTGGAACTGGAAACAGGGTCTGGAATTATCCCGGTCTATTATTTCAGGAAGAGCCTGGTCAACTGTGTCATGTGGTCAATCGGCCTTGAACTGGCCCTGCTCACAAAGGACCCGTGGCAGTGTCTCCTCAGCACCGACAACCCCAACGGCGCGCCTTTTGTAAAGTATCCCGAGATAATCGCTCTCCTGATGAGTAAAAAATTACGGGACCAGGAATGTGCCCTCCTTGAACCAAGGACCGAACACCATGTGCCCCTTTTTGCAATCGACAGGGAGCTGGACTGGCATGAGATCGCCATAATGACCCGGGCTGCACAGGCGAAAGCGCTTGGTATCCAGAATATTGGAAAAGGGCACCTTGCACCCGGCGCTGAGGCAGACGTGGCGATCTATCCCCTGATAACCAGCGAAATTGACCCCTCTATGCAATACCAGCAGGTCATCGCGGGTTTTTCACGCACAAAATTCACGATTAAAAGAGGACGTGTGGTCTCGAGGAACGGGGAAGTCATAGTGGATGGAGCAAACAGCACTATCTGGGTAAAACCAGGTGTCCCGGAAGAGTACAACCTGTCAAACGACCCTGATTTTGTCAGGAAGTTTGAGGAGTATTACACCATCAGGATGAGCAATTATCCTGTCCAGGACGTGTACCTCCCGCGGGGGGTTTGTATCGAGACGGAGGCGGATTTATGAAGGTCGTTCTTGAGACGAAACCAAGGAAAAAACCGCGAATACCAATCGAGGCTGAAACCATAATCCCACAGAACTTTTTAAGGGGGACAGATATAACGGTCTTTGAAGGGAACAAGGAGCGGGCCCTCGATGATCTTTTTTATATCTCGGTTGAGGGGCCGGCCGTATCTCCAGACCAGGTCGAGATCATCCTTCGCGGGGATACCGGGACGGTCAAGCGTGTCGGAGAATACATGAATGCCGGGCGCATCGTGATTGAAGGGGATATCGGCATGCATTGCGGGAATTTCATGAGTGCGGGCGAGATTGTCATCAGGGGCAACGCAGACTCGTGGCTCGGGAGGGAGATGAGAGGAGGCACGATTACATGCCACGGTAATGCAGGACATTACTGTGCTGCCGGTTACCGGGGTGAAAAAAGAGGGGTGCGGGGAGGCCGCGTTGAAGTGATGGGAAATGCAGGAGACTTTACCGCCGAGTACCTTTCCGGTGGTGAAGTCAGGATACACGGGAACGCCGGTGATCTTGCCGGAGTCGAGCTCAGGGAAGGAACCCTTGTAATCGGGGGATCATGTTCCCGCCCGTGCGGGAATATGACCGGGGGTACCTGCATGGTTTTTGGAAAAATCATCGATATGCTCCCTACGTTCGAACCCATGGGTGCGCGGGAGATCGATTTTGAAGGAAAAAAGGTCAGAATGGAGATCTTCAGGGGAGATGTTGCCAACCGCGGGAAGGGGACACTGATGAGAGCGGTTTAAAAGTGCAGTAGTGCCAGGATTTAAGCAAAAATTTTTCAATAGTCTTTTATTTCTTAAAAATCATTGTAAAATCAGTATCTTAGTCGGTGCACCAAAGAATTTTCATTGCGTGTAACTCCATGATCTCGATTCTGCTCGTTGATGATGAACCCGCCCTGCTTGACGTGGCGCAGATATTCCTTGAAAAGGGAGGGGCAATGAAGGTAACCCTCTCGGAATCGGGATATAATGCACTTGAGCTTTTAAAATCCGGAAATTTTGATATCATCGTCTCTGACTATGAAATGCCGGGGATGAATGGTATTGACCTTTTAAAAACAGTAAAATCATTAACCCCCGAAATTCCGTTCATTATCTTTACCGGGAGAGGGCGGGAACATGTTGCAATCGAAGCCCTCAATTACGGGGCCTCTTTTTATCTCCAGAAAGGGGGGGATCCGAAATCCCAGTTTGCCGAACTAAAAAATATGATTGAACAGGCGGTAAACCGGAAAAAAGCCGAAGAAGAAGTAAAACTGAATGAATCACGCCTTTCCGCAATAATCGATCTGTACGGGATGACCACTGCAACCCGGCAGGAGGTGAGTAATTACGCACTTGAAAAAGCGATAGTACTCACCAAAAGCAGTATCGGGTACCTCGCATTTTTGAATGATGACGAAACAGTCCTGACCATGTATTCCTGGTCACACCAGGCCATGGAAGAGTGCCGCATCTCGAATAAACCCCGGGAATACCCTGTTAAAAATACAGGCCTCTGGGGCGAGGCAGTCCGTCAGCGAAAGCCTGTCATCACGAATGATTATGCTGCAGACAACCCGGCAAAAAAAGGGTATCCGGAGGGGCATGTACATATTATACGCCACATGAATGTCCCGGTCTTTGACGGCAGCAGGATCGTCATCGTCGCAGGTGTGGCAAATAAACATCAGGATTATGACAGCACTGACGTCACCCAGATTAACCTCCTGATGGGGTCGCTCTGGCAGATAATCAAGCGAAACAGGGCTGAAAATGAATTACTGTCAGAGAAAAAACACCTGCAGTCTTATTTTGACCACCCTCTTGTCGGGATTGTCACCACGTCACCAGGGATGAAGTGGTTATCTGTCAATGAAAAGTTCTGCTCAATGTTTGGATACAGCAGGGACGAAATGGCAGGCCGTTCCTGGACCGGCATCACTCTCCCCGGTGATCTTGAGAATGAGAAAAAAACCCACGAACTTGTTATTTCAGGAGAATTACAGGATAAAACCCTGAGAAAAAAATATCTCCGGAAGGATGGATCTGAAATTTCGGTCGAGGTCTCTTCAATGCCTGTCAGGAATGAGGCAGGAGATGTCGAGTATATCGTATCATTTGTTCAGGACATATCAGGGCTTATACAGACACAGGAAGAACTTCTGGCATCAAATCTGCAGATGGCCAGAACTCTCATGGAACTGAAGGCGACACAGGTCTCACTATCAGACTATTGCATGAGGCTTGAGCAGGAGGAAAAAAGGTTAAAAGAAAGTGAAGAACGATACCGATCTCTTGTTGAAAATATATCAGTCGGTATTTTTCGGGCATCAGCTGGAGATGGCTGGGAACTACAGTATACAAGCATGGGATTTGTAACGATGCTCGGATATGAAACCCGTGATAGTTTAAACGGGACGCCTTTTTCCAATCTTTTTTCAGATGAAAGGGAATTTGCGGAACTATCGGGTGCGGTATCTGCGAAGGGAGGTATCAGGGGGTATGAGACACTCCTGGAAAAAAAGGACGGAGGGAAAATCCCGGTACAGGTTACTGCAATGTTTAAACAAAATGATCCAGGAACCCCCGGCTGGATCGAAGTGATAGTGGAAGACCTGACCGGGCGTAAAGTAGCCGAAGAGGCGATATCGATGATGAACCGGAAACTCGCACTGTTAGGAAGGATGACCCGCCATGATGTCAATAACAGGCTTTCAGTTCTTTCCGGATATCTCGACCTTACACGTGAAATTGTCGACGATCCAAGGGTTCTCTCCTATATACGAAAGGAAGAACGGGCAGTAACGGCAATCATGCACCTTCTTAATTTTACCGGGAGTTACCAGGATGTGGGTATGAAGGAGCCATCGTGGCAGGATGTTGCCGATGCCGTCCGAAAATCTGCACACCTCCTCGAACTGAGATCTGTTACCGTTTACCTCGATATCAGTGGTCTTTGCGTATATGCCGACCCTCTCTTTGAAAAGGTGTTTTATAACCTTATCGAGAATGCACTCATGTATGGGGAGAAAATATCAAAAATTGTTATATCCGCATCAGAATCATATGGCAGTCTGACGATCGTGCTGGAAGATGATGGTGTCGGAATTGCCGGGTCCGAAAAAGAACGGATTTTTGAACCGGGGTTTGGGCAAAATACAGGTTATGGGTTGTTCCTTGTCAGGGAAATTCTCTCTATGACCGGCTTTTCGATACGGGAAACAGGAGTGCAAAACGAAGGTGCGAAATTCGAAATAAAAATCCCGGCCGGATATTACCGGTTTTCCTGAACTGTTGTGTTTCCTGTTGAAATGGCGCGTATTTCCTTCCTGTCACCGTCAGGATTCATATCCGGGAAATGCCATGTCGCTTCCTGACCGGCCCTCCCGTGTGCAAGGGTCTGTTTTCAGCTGATACTATTCATTTCAGTTCCATATTCGGTGAAAAACAGATAATATACTCTTTATTTTCCGGTGTCCTGCCAATAAGAAATATCATGAAACCGATGAAAAGGATGCATATTCCCATGTCAGCCATTCAGGAAGCCCCCGCGTCCGGGTGAAACCGGCCGTACCGGAAATGATGGATACCCTTCCTGATGTTGACCGGCGAGGGCAGTTTCATGGCAGAAAAAGCCGGGCCGTCATACATCGTTTATGAAAAATTAAGGAAAATGAGTTATTTTCTGAATTCAAACACCTGGTCATATGCCTTGTACTCGTTACCGTTTTGAAGCCGGTATGTTACTTCGACCCGGTCCGTCCCTGTAGTGCCGGTTAACTCGACAAAGGCCCCGATATCAGGGGATGTCATTCGTGCGGTCTCTACAGTACCGTCTGAACGGGTAACCTTTACATCGATATAGGAGAGGATGTTCATGCCGGTACCACCACGGAATTCGACCTTAATTTTTGGATCGAATGAGAGAGTACTTTTGCTTGCTTCGACAATGATTGCCTGGTCGACCGGAATGACATCAGTCGGTGTTGTAGTATATGTCGCGGTAACTGTCGGTGAAGAAGTAGGGGATTGTGTTGCGGGCACCTGCTGGGGGGTCTCGGTACACCCGGCAGCAAGAAGTACTGCAATGATGAGTAGGGCAAGGCCAATGAGACTATTTTTCATACCAGTCATTCTGGTGTTCATGATATTTTACCATTGTGCAGATACCCGCGGAATAATTACCAGATGTTTACGAATATATACTGCCCGGGACAACACTGCCCGCAGCTTCGCACTACAACTGTACACTCCCTGACGAACCGTTTCGGGAAAACAATGAATAATTAACCC
>JBFYKV010000146.1:0-2624 GCA_041305745.1 Methanoregulaceae archaeon
GAATGAAGAAGGCGCCCGGTCTGGTCCGGAGAACGTGGAGAGCTGTATACTGCATCGGTATCGATCGCTGAATTCCCGGTATCCTGCATCCCTTTCAGGATCGCAAGTGAGAGGGGAGATGCGACCAGCGGGATCGACTGATCGAGAAGCCCGATATTTCCAAAGTGATCGACATGCGCATGGCTGAGCAGTACTGCGTGTACCCGGAGTGCGGGGTATCGGGAGAGATCGACATCTGAAGGCACCAGGTCATCACGGTAGATATTGAGTTTTGGAATAAGGTCGAGGGAAATGAGGTCATGAAGTCCCCGGGTAGTACGGTTTTTTAAAAATTCTTCGTAATACATCCCGTATTTCCCGAAATTCTTCCCAAAATCAAGAAACACGCCCTCTCCCTTATCTTCGACGAAGATCTTATTCCCGCCGATCGATTCGGCCCCGTCAAAGACCGTAACCGATGTCACCGTGAACAGCCCCCTCACATCTGGTATCGTTCATATTTTCCCCCCCGAAACCGGAACAAAATTGTCCGTTTCTGTGTGTATCAACATAAAAATCTCCTCCCCCATAAGTGTTCCCTAATTTCTTTCTGTTATGGCCCCCTTTTTGCAGTGGAGAGATGGTGGAGGTGGGTCTGACCGATCCAGGCCTCATGCCCGGCCTCCTGTCCCGGATATATCTCCCGATGAGTTCCATTTTGGGCTGAAATGCAGATATTTCACCGCTATACCCCCGTGATACTGCTATTCTTCAAATTTGACGTACCCGGGCAGGGGTTCGCCCCGTGTGGATCGCCGCGAATCACGGCGTGTCCGGTATCCTGCCATGTGGCCGGAGTCGCTCTCCGGGGCTCTTGTATCCTCCGTGAAACAGGCCATATGAACCGCCATATTCTCGTGGAACAGGGCAGATCCAAGGATGCCGGGGCCTTTCAGCCTGAAATCGAGTCCAAGGCCCGGTGAAGGGTAGCATTCGTCTTTGCAGGAGGCCAGCCTTTTAAGGAATTCAGAAGGTTTTTCCGGCACGGGAGCATTTTTCATGGACGGTTCGTCGTCAAAGGACGCCTCCATCGCATAGCTCCGGATCAGCTTCTCGTGGATCCGTGCATAGGCCCCGGGCCGCGAGAGCATTTCGAATCCGGCAACGGTATTGTCGATATAGACCAGCACCCCCTGCTGGCCGGGCTGGATTGGAAAGGCCCCGGAATATTCGTCCATCCTCTCTTTCTGCATATCAAAGACATCCTTCATGGCCATGGTAGGTGACCGGACCCCTGCCTTTTCCGACATATAATCGATATCACTCCAGATCTGCCCCTGGTCTGCCCTGTGTGAGGCACAGGATCTGAGTGAGCAGGCGACCGAGGCCATCTTTTTCTGGCGGATCTTGTAGTCCATCATCACTTCTGAGTCAGAAAAGTCCCGGGATTTGTATGACCAGCGGCCCATCTCGGTACAGCTGACCGGGATCGTCAGGTCTGCTCCCGGAGGGACGAGGATGCTCGTATTTAACACCCGGTTCTGTTTTGCACCCGCAAGTTCTTCCCCATCGATGAGGAGGACCGGTATCTTTGCACGGTTTGTCACGTTCAGGTTTGGGACCGAACCCCCTTCACTCACTTCTGTGATGGTGATCAGGTTTCCCTCGAGGGCTTCCCCGAGTGTCAGGTACTCCGGACCTTCCGGCAGTGAAGAAAAGATCGGCACGATCTCCATTCTCCCGTGAATGAAGCTGTTCCGGATCTCGATCGTATCAATGCATGATGCAAGTATCGCGTTCATTTTTCTACTATCCCCTTAAGAACAATTATTTGAAATAAATCTGATTTCTGCAGCCAAATTCAATTTTAAGGGATGGATATACCACCCCTTTATGCTATCAACCGCGCGGGCCTCCGCCGGTTTTCTCAGCAGATGTATCGCGTCGTATCCTCCTGTGAAGCGGCCGATGCAATCTCATAATGAGATGATTCCTGGTGAAGGATCCGCATGAGATGGATGGCATCGAACCGGTTGTCGAGCGAGAGCTGGCGGGTCCTGTCCAGCAGACCAGCAATCCGTTTCATGACCTGCCGGGCCCTGCGGGGCGTTCGTGCGGCTCTCATGTCGTCAAGGGCCTGGTGCATCTCTGACTCCAGTCCCTGCAGGGCATCACGGCGATAGGCCATCATCGATGAGACCAGTTCAAGCGCCTTTCTCCTGGTCTCCGGTGTATGAAGGGAATGTCCTCGCAGATTGTGTAATGGAAACTTCACGAATACTCCTCCAGGACGACATGGCCATCACTTGTGCAGAATGCATGGTCCTGTTCCAGGAACGGTGATGGAGCGCCTTTCTCCGGGACGTTTCCGTCCCTTGTTCCGGACCGCCGTGCCGATGAATGGTGCGGGGCCTGAACGGTGATGTCCTTTAAGGCGTTGTTATAGCGGATGCACGTGCACCAGACTTCGTGAAGGCTCTTTTCGAGGTCCCCGGTGAGCAAAACAAGGCGCCCGAGTTCGCTGACCAGCCGCTCGTCATCAGCACCGTCATTTTCCACATGGCCGGTGAGCATCGAGCAGACATCCGCAAGCACCATAGTGTAGGCATTCAGGCCAGACAATCCGCAGAGAGAGGTAAACTCAG
>JBFYKV010000147.1:0-31984 GCA_041305745.1 Methanoregulaceae archaeon
GAGTATCTTTACAACCCTCTCACGGATGGCCCTTATTCATAAAAGCGGTGGCGGCACCGGGTTTTCTTTTTCACGTATCCGGCCGTCAGGTGACATGGTCGCCGGCAGCGCAGGAATTGCCAGCGGTCCCCTTCCGTTTATCCATGTATTTAATGAAGCGACGAGTGCCCTGAAGCAGGGGGGCCGGAGGAGGGGTGCAAACATGGGGGTCCTTGCAAGTTCGCATCCTGATATTTTTGATTTTGTCGGGGCAAAGGTCCAGGGTGGCCTTGAAAATTTTAACCTTTCAGTCGGGTTTGATGCACCTTTTTTTAATGCGCTTGACAAAAAAAAGGAGTACGACCTTATCAATCCAAGAAATGGCACTATATGGGAAAACGTTTCAGCAGAAGCACTCTGGCAGGCGGTTGGTACTGCTGCATGGTCCTGCGGTGATCCGGGACTTCTGTTTCTGGATATAATTAACGAAAAGAACCCGGTTCCCGGGCTTGGACGGATTGAAGCGACAAACCCGTGCGGTGAGCAGCCTCTTCTTCCATACGAAAGCTGTAACCTCGGCAGTATCAACCTTGCGGCCTGTATCAGGAATGGCGGATTCGATTATGACCTCATTTCATCGACTGTTCGTCATGCAATCGAATTTTTAGATACCGTCATCGATATTAACTGCTACCCGGTCCCTGAAATTGCTGAAATGACACGCCGCACACGTAAAGTGGGTCTTGGGGTCATGGGACTCGCAGATGCGTTTATCGAACTTGAGATTCCCTATGAATCCGGAGAGGCACTGCAATGTGCAGATCGGGTTATGGGTTGTATCCAGAGAGAAGCACATGATGTTTCGCGCGAACTTGGTGAAACGCTTGGATCATTTCCCGCCATTGATATGAGTATTTATAAAGGTGCGATGCGGAACGCAACGGTTACCACCGTTGCCCCGACAGGGTCCCTCCATATAATCGCTGGGACCAGCAGTGGAATAGAACCGGTATTCTCGCTTGCCTTCCAGAGGCAGATAAACGGGAAACTCTTTTCATTCCTTCACCCTTCAGTTGAACGAAATCTTTGTTATCATTCCGGAAATAACGGCATTATTGACCGTGTTACCCGGTCCGGAAGTGTACAGGACCTCCCTGTCCCGGAGAATACAAAGGATATTTTTAAAACTGCAGCTGAAATAAGCCCGGAATTTCACGTTAAAATGCAGGCGGCTGTGCAGAAGCATGTTGATAATGCCGTCTCAAAAACAGTGAATGTTCCCGAGACCGCTACTGTCGATGACATAGTCCGTATCTTTTCGTGTGCCCGGGCACTCGACTGCAAGGGTATAACCATTTACCGTTATAACAGCAGGGCACATCAGGTCATGTCCCGGGGGTGTGAAACCTGCCGCGTCGATACCACACTATGAGATGAACGGAACAGTAACTGGGATGAAATTTCCGGTTGAATATTGCGCATTTCATATGTTTCGGGACGATCTTTCGTGGGTTGAAAAATCCAGCCGTTCCTGATGGGATATTATTAACAGAGGTACCCACGCTCCTTTACATGCCAACAAATATATAAAGAGAACTTGAAGGTACTTGTAATGAATGGTGGTATTTGTCCAACATGTGGACTACCTAAAGAGCTTTGTATCTGTGAGGAGGTAGCAAAAGAGCAGCAGAGGATCAATGTGAAGGTCAATAAAAGACGGTATGGAAAAGAAGTCACAGTTATCGAAGGACTGGATCCAACCGATATCGACCTTGAAGACCTCTCGAAATTCCTGAAAGGAAAACTCGCCTGTGGCGGCACAGTAAAAGAAAATTCAATAGAACTGCAGGGTAATCACAGGGAAAGAGTAAAAGAACTGCTTGCCGACAAGGGGTATAGCGTGGATAATATCAATTAAAAATTTAATTTTCCCCAAAAAAAGTAAAAATATTCAATTCTCTAAAAGTTATTCAATGAGCGGAGGCTTTACTGGAACCATAGTCCGCATGAAAGCACTCTTGTTTTTTTCCCCTCATTTTGTTTGGACTGCTCTCTTTTTCCTGCAGAAGCCCCTGGAAGCATACCGGTCTTTTGAGCGGTATACGGCCTGATTTTTAAAAAATAAGAGGACAATCGTTTTTTAATGAGAGATATCCAAATCCAGGTTAAGAGGGTTATTAATAATTATTTTTCCGGTTTTTTTTGCTTTCGCGGGCGCATCATCGAGAGCAGATCCACGGCATAACTCCCGTCCTTTCCGAGTCCGACGACGCGTTCGTCACTCTTTGCCAGTTTTTCAATGTTAAGTTCATATGTCCCGGGCTCAACGATACGGATACTTTCAACCCTGTTGAATACATCGTCCGGTGATGAAGTGTCCTTTTTTATTTTAATGACCTCTTCATGGTTCTCTTTTGCGATGCTTTCAATTGATTTCTCCTCGATAACATCCCTGTTCCGGTCCTCGTCGCGGATATATAAAAATTTTTTACCTCCACAGCTTCCGCAGCCGTTTACCATTTCAGAGGAGGCATTAGGGTACTCCCGCCCGCATTTCACGCATTTATGGGGCATTATCTCACCGCGATGAAATCCATGCACTAATGATGTCTTTATCTTTCTTGATCATCCGGAGCTGGTTGGCAGGACCGATTACCGTGAGCCTTGATCCTGACGACGTCTTTCCCATCAGCTTCCGAAGAAACGTCGGGCTTTCTTCTTTCGATGGGTAACTTTCAATTTCAATTCCGTTAAATCCGTCAGGCAGGATCTCCCGCATGGTCATTTCTATTAATGTGCTCTGTTCTTCCGGCTCAAGGCCTTTTTCAAGAATGACAATCGTCCCCTGGCGGACATCGTCAAGAATCATCCGTATTTTTTCCATTGAAGTCAGCTTGGAGAGCCGTTCTTCGGAAATCAGGTCTATCTGTACCCCCTGCATTTCTATTCCCTACCTGAAATGGTATACCATTTTTTCATATAGTTCATCGAGGTTATTGCCGGCAAGACACGATATTGGTATGACAGGGTGCTGAGGAAATGCGCTCCTGATCCGCTGCGGTGCCGCATCCGGAAGATCGATTTTATTTGCCACGATAATGACGGGGAGGTTCCTGCTTTCGATGATACCTATCATCATGATATTCACCTGCATAAACGGGTCCTGTGTGCTGTCAAGCATATACATAACTCCGTCAATATCCTCCCTTAACCAGTGCATGGCCTCGGCCACGCCCTCTGTCGCTTCACGGGCCCTGTTGACTGCTTCTTCCTTCGCTACACCGTATTCAAGAAACTCTTTATAATCAATCTTGGTAGTAACTCCCGGTGTGTCAACAATATCAATCGTGACAGAATTACCGTTTGAACCGCTGATGGTGATGTCGGATTTTCTGTATGCACGCCGCGTCTCGTGAGGGATCTCGCTTACCACTCCGATTGACTCTCCGGTCCAATCCTTTGCGATCCTGTTCGCAAGGGTAGTTTTACCTGCATTTGGCGGACCATATATTCCTATCCGTGACCGCTTTTTTTTAAAAAATGCAGCCAGAAATTTCGAAAAACGATTGCGGGTCTGAACCAGAATATTCATTAAACACCTCGGATTCCCTTTATTTTCAATTTGCAGTCTGAATTTTGCGACTGCAAATATTACATATTACCTATTGGGTACTCAGATTATTATGTTTTTTATAAGCCCTTGAAAAACCGGCAGACTGGAACAAATTTGTATAGACCAATTCTTTTATATTGATGGCTTGCAGTATTGGTAACTGTAATTATAATCTTAGAAAGCACACCAAAAGGGGGTGATCTATTGAAAAATTCATCCGATTCAATCCGTTTCGAGACCCGTGTCCAGCTGAAGGAAGTAATGCGGAATAATCCGACTACCATAGGGGTAGATGCAACCGTTGCAAAAGCCGCACGAGCAATGTGCCGGGATGAAGTAGGCAGTTGTATTGTGCTCCGCGACAGGCTGCCTATCGGAATCGTCACCGAGGAAGATATCAACTGTAAGGTTGTCGCAAAAGATAAAAAACCGGGCTCCGTGCATGTCAGCGAAATTATGAGCACGCCGCTCATCACCATCAGGTCTGACAAGACGATCCGTGATGCAGCCCACATGATGATAAAAAACAGGGTGCGAAGGCTCCCGGTTGTCAATGACGATAACTGTGTAATAGGGATCGTCACTGTCAGGGATGTTCTCACGGTTTCAACTGAAATAACAGAGCTGATGAACGACCTGGTAGAAATAAACCGGCAGGAAGAGGTCGAAGTCGGAACGTGTAACCGCTGCGGTCAGATGTCTGATGACCTGAGGCGTCTTGACAATCTTATGCTCTGCCCGTCATGCCGCGAGGAGGAATTCCTGCAATGAAGGTTGCAGCTGACTTTGTTATTGACGTACCAATAGTAAAAACCGATGACCTGGTAACAAGGGCACGACAGATGCTCCGTGATGACATCTTTCGGGAGGTATTTGTGTATGACTCGAAAAAGTGCCTTGCCGGATACATTGATATAACCGATGTCCTGCGGGTAACTGCGACAAAATCGAATATCACTGTTGAAGGTTTTTTAAAGGAGATCAATCCGGTACTGCCGGATGCCTCTGTCGAGGAGGCAGCCCGTGTTATCAGGGAGAACAGAACAGACAGCGCACCTGTAATCGACGAAAATAAGCATATCGTGGGCGGGATACTCCTCTCTGACATATTTCCAATAATTATTACACGAAATGAGCTTAATGGCATCGTCAGGGACCTGATGAATAAAAAGGTGGTAACCTGTTCACCCACCGATTCAGTGCAGAAAGTCCATAACCTTATTCTTGAAAGTGGATTTACTGCATTCCCGGTGATAAAAAAGAACAAACTGGTCGGCATGATCTCCCGCCGTGACCTGCTGAAAGACGGCAGGGTCAGGACCGCGCTCGAAAGCGGGAACATTGTCCCGGTCGAGGAGATTATGCAAAAAAAAGTTATATCAATTACACCCTCAGAAAAAGCAGGTGTTGCTGCAGAAATTATGGTGCGGTTTGATATCGGTCGCCTGCCCGTCATAGAAGATGAACGACTGGTAGGGATTGTCGACCGGCATGATATCTTAAAAGGGCTCACCTGATCGTGAGAACCAGGAAAAAAGTTATTTTTTTTAAGAACTGCAATGCGAAAAACCTTGTAGAGAACAGGATGAGACAATGCATCAGCATGATATGAACAAAAAGCAGGGTGACAAACTCCTGAAAATGCCAGGAAAAATGGACCGCGGTCCAATTGAATTTAAATCGCATATCGTTGACCAGGAAGGTGAAATTATGGCTATTGCGACTCGTGACGTGATAGCAGTGCCGCCTTCGATGAGCATTCTCGATGCGGTGGAAACAATGACCGGGTGCGGGTTCCGGCGGCTTCCAATCGTCGATGCAGGAAGTAAAAAGATCCGGGGTATCATTACCTCCGGAGATATCATCAATTTTCTTGGAGGGGGTGATAAATTCAACCTTGTCCAGGTAAAGCACGGAGGAAATCTCCTTGCAGCGGTCAACGAAAACGTCCGTTCAATTATGACCCAGGCGCTTGTCACGATCCCTGATTCAGCAGGAATCCGGGATGCAATAGATATTATAGTTAAAAGGATGACAGGGGGTATCCCGATCGTAGATGATGATGATGTCCTTAAGGGGATTGTCACCGAACGGGACGTGTTAAAGGTCCTTGCAAATGAAAAAGTCAGCCTCACTGTCGAGGACATCATGAGCACATCCCTCCGTGTAACAGAACCCCAGTGCCCGATTGGAACGGTGACCCATGACATGACGCGGCACCGGTTCCGGCGGCTTCCGGTTGTGACAGACGATGTCCTCTTTGGAATTATCACCACCACCGATATTATGAAGTATATCGGGACCGGCAAGGTATTTCAGCAGCTTATAACCGGTGACGTGAGCGAAGTGATGGGTCTTCCGGTGAGGAACCTTGTTACCTCAGGGAACCTGTTTACGACCACTCCTGAAAAGAATATCAATGAAGCAGCGCGGGAAATGCTTGAGAGAAATATCGGGGCGCTGCCGGTTATTGAAAATGCCAGGCTGATTGGACTGGTTACTGAATTTGATCTGGTGAAGGCGTTATCAGAGGTGTAAAAAATGCAGGCATCTGATGTGATGACATCGCCGGTATATGTTGTAGCCCCGCATGAAAATGTGGCCCATGCCAGGAACCTGATGCTGAAACATAAAATTTCACGTCTTCCTGTCATGGATAATGACTGCCTTGCAGGAATGATTACAAAAAAAGACATTGGTTACCGCTTACGGCAGAGCGAGCCGGTCTGGCGGCGCAGACCTATCGATAACATTCCTGTCAGTGTTTTAATGACGTGCAACCCGATTTCTGTGAAGCCGGAGACTGCAATCCGTGAAATTGCGGCAATTATGGTTGAATGGGATATCAGTGGCGTACCTGTGATTGAAAATGGAGCCATTGCAGGGATCGTCACAAAATCTGACCTGATGCGTTCGACCCTGATCGGGAAACTTACCACCCGTGTGAAAGACACCATGGAGGACATCATTACGGTAAGCAGGTACCATTCACTTGATCATGTGATCGATATTATGCGGGAGAGGAATGACAGGGTTGTTGTGGTGAACAATGACGGGACGCTGGCCGGGATTATCACCGAAAGTAACCTTGCCTTCTATTTGTACGAGAACAATAAAGCCGAAACGCCCCATAGGGATGTTAAAATGCTGAGAAAGGGTGAACCGGGCGGTAAAAAGCAGTTCAGGTATGTTTTTGAGGCATCAGTCGTTGCCGAGGACCTGATGTCACGGCCTGTTGTTACGATCGCTCCGGAGGCAACACTCGGGGAAGCGGTCGGCATCATGCGTGACAGACATATCAACAGTCTCGTTGTCGTTGAGGATAAAGAGATCAAAGGAATCGTTAAAAGGGATGATGTCATAAAGGATGTGGCACAATGAGCGAAGAAATGTATGTAAAAGATATAATGTCAAAGCCCGTCACAATCGCCAAATCCGCTGTTATTACGGAAGCGCTTGATAAGATGATTGATGAAGGCCTTGACCCGCTGATCGTTGTAAATAACAATACCGTGATGGGGACGGTCTCCCGACAGAGTGTCGCTGCCAAACTCGGGACCAAGCGGAACTCGGATATATCCCCGAACTCGATCCATGTTGCGAACACGGTTGAGGAGGATTTCACCACAGTGTATCCGGACCAGGACCTTGATGTCCTGGTGCCCCTTTTGCAGGCCTACAAACTGGTGGTTGTATATGATGAGGACCACCGGCTTATCGGCCAGGTGACTGCAGGGGACCTTTTAGCGGTCTACCGTCCGGCAGGGAATATCACCGATGTGATGGAGGAGGCATTCACGATCGACCTTGAAGAGCGTGTGGTACACCTTCGCAGGAGAATGATCGATGACAACATTATGAGGTTTATCGTCACCGAGAATGACCAGATGGTCGGAATGGTCACGGAAACCGATGTTGCTACCGCCATGAGAAATTTCCGCGAGGTTGTTGAAGACCGTCACCAGGACCACAGGATCCGGAACCTGCTTGTAAAAGACATAATGTCCACACCCCTCCTCGCAGTGGGGCCCGATGCCACGATTGACGCGGTAGTTGATATTATGCTCTCAAAGAACATCAGTTCGGTTCCGGTTGTCGACACGGGAAAACTTGCCGGTATTATTACCCGCTCTTCCCTTGTAAGTGCACTTTAATAAAGGCTAATCCTCGCCTAAATTTTTATTTGGCGATATTTTTTACCATCGCCGGTACAGTCAAGTGGGAATACTTATTATTCTTTAGCGGCAATTTTGATACACAAAATGGAGTTAAAACCCACAGATCCTGTAAAACCGACCGGTAATGTTTCAGAACTTCTGCTCGGCATGAGCAGAACGGGATTTCAGGGACGAAAGCTCGGGGAATCGGTAAATGTCTGGAAAAAGATGCTTGCGGACCCGGCATGCACCATCTTTTTCGGGCTTTCTGGCGCGATGATCCCGGCAGGAATGCAAAAATGCCTCGTAGAGATGGTAAAAAACCATTACGTGGACGTCATTGTCTCAACAGGAGCAAATGTTTTCCACGATGTCTGCGAGCATGTGGGAGTACATCACTATCTCGGGCACCATCATGTTGATGACAGGAAACTCTATGAGAAGGGAATTGACCGGATATATGATGTCTTTGCATATGAGGGGGAATTCCGGAACGTTGATCGCGGGATTGCAGCATTCGGAGAATCAATCGCTCCCTATCGCGGATCATCCCGCGATTTTATCAATCGTTACGGGGAATTCCTGATCAGGGAATATCCCGGACGCGAATCACTTGTATCGACATGTGTAACGGAGAATGTCCCTCTCTTCATCCCGGCAATCTGTGACTCTTCAATCGGGATCGGTCTTTTAATTGCACGCAGGCGTGGTGCAGATGTTAATATAGACCAGATAGCCGATGCAGATGAGATTACAGGTATAGTTGAAGAAGGTACCAGGACCGGGGTCGTGTATATCGGGGGCGGTGTGCCAAAGAATTTCATTCAGCAGACCCAGGTTATCGGATCCATTCATGAAAAGGACATGGGAGGGCATGATTACGCTATCCAGTATACCACGGATGCACCACACTGGGGCGGACTATCAGGGTGTACTTTTGATGAGGCGATAAGCTGGGGCAAGGAATCAGGGGGGACTATCCAGGTACAGTGCCATGTTGATGCGACAATTGCGCTTCCGCTTGTAATTTCAGCCCTTATAAGCAGTGGTGTCCGGCGCGTCGAACGGAAAAACGAAAAGAAAAAGTCCGTTTACCGGCAGGGCCTGTAGGGCCCGGAAGATATCCGGCTCTTTTCAACCTTTTAATTGTACAGATGCCACTAAATTTTTTTGAAAAAAAGTGCCCGGGGCAGGGTGTAACGAAAAAAAGAGGGAATTTTCATGAAACATAACCAATGCAGGAATGTTACTATCCCGCAGGATCTATGATGGCAGTCCCAAACACTTATAACCCTGTCTCAACTATATAATAAAGCACCATTCATGGAGCAGCATCTGGTTATGCTGCGAGTATCGAAAGATGCGAGATTCTCTGTTGAGGTAGCCAAGCCTGGTATGGCGCAGGTTTGCTAAACCTGTGTCCCCCTGGGACTCGAGGGTTCAAATCCCTCCCTCAGCGCTTCAGAATTCTCAAATAAAGGAGGGATTGGATGGCTCAAGAAGAAGATATTAAGTACTTTGTACGGGTCAGCAACACTGATCTTGACGGCACAAAGGCTGTGCATATAGCACTCACCGGCATCAAGGGCGTCGGAATGCACAGCGCTGCGGTTATTGCCCAGCTTGCCAGGGTCGATGAGTTTGCACTTATGGGCAAGCTTGAAGAGGAACAGGTCGACCGTATTCGCGAAGTCGTTGACAACTATGCCGAGCGTGTCCCGAAATGGATGGTAAACCGTCCGAAAGATGTGTATACCGGGGAAGTCAGGCACCTTTTCGGGACCGATGTGGTCACCACAAGGGACGAGGACATCAACCTGCTCCGTAAGATCCGGTGTTACCGGGGCGTCAGGCATGATACCGGCCAGAAAGTCCGAGGCCAGCGCACCAAGTCTACCGGGAGAACCGGGTCTACTGTCGGTGTGAGAAGAAAGAAGGACTAATGCGGTGATATAATGGGATATCCAGGAAAAAACCATAAAAAGTACCAGACTCCCAAGCGGCCTTTCGAGAAAACAAGAATCGAGGAAGAGTCACGCCTGGTCATTGAGTATGGTCTTCGGAACAAGCGGGAGGTATGGAAAGCCCAGAGCTACCTGCGAAGATACAGGAAAGCCGCCAGAGATCTCCTCGCACTTATGTCAACCGGGGCCGATACTGCGGTATTTGATGCAAAGAAGGGCGAACTGATCGGCCATATGCAGAGAATCGGACTGCTGGGCCCTGATGCAGACATCGATAACGTCCTCTCACTTAAAGTGCAGCAGGAACTTGAGCGACGCCTTCAGACACTGGTATACCGGCAGGGACTTGCCCGCTCGCCCAAACAGGCGAGGCAGCTCATCACTCACGGTCATATCGCGGTGAATGGAAAGCGTATCAATATCCCGGGATACCGTGTGCCGAGGACTCAGGAAACCCAGATATCATATTATGGGAAGTCTCCGTTTTCAGATGGCGTCCATGCAGAGCGAGCACGAATTACCAGGGTTGGGAAGTAATCATGGCAGGCGAAAAAGAGAAGTGGGGGATTGCGCATATCTTCGCATCCTTTAATAATACCATCATTACCATCACCGATCTTTCCGGAGCAGAGACCGTCACCAAGAGCAGTGGCGGGATGGTGGTAAAGCAGGACAGGAACGAAAGTTCACCCTATGCCGCCATGCAGATGGCCGGAAATGTCGCGCAGACCGCGATGGAAAAGGGAATTGTCGGTGTCCATGTAAAGGTGCGGGCACCGGGCCGCGGAAAGCAGCGGAGCCCGGGGCCAGGCGCACAGGCAGCCATAAGGGCTCTTGCGAGAGCAGGTATGCGGATCGGAAGGATTGAAGATGTCACTCCGGTACCACATGACTCCATCCGTGCAAAGGGTGGAAGGCGAGGAAGGAGAGTTTAATGGAGATTACCTTCAGCAGGCTTGACGACACTGTCGCACGCTTCCAGCTGAGGGCATCAAGCCCGTCATTTGCGAATGCATTCCGCAGGGCGATGATCGGCGAGGTCCCAACCCTCGCCATCGAGGATGTCCGGGTCTATGATAATACGAGCGCACTCTTTGACGAGATGCTGACACACCGGCTCGGGCTCATCCCCATTACTACCGACCTGAAATGCTACGTGCAAAAGGAATCCTGCAGCTGTGGAGGGGAAGGATGCGCCGGGTGTACGGCTACGTTCACTATGAGCGTGGAGGGTCCGGGCATTGTATATTCCCGTGACCTTATCCCCCAGGATCCTTCTGCAAAACCGGCGATGGAGAATATACCCATCGTCAAGCTGACAAAAGACCAGAAACTGGTCATCGAAGCACGGGCGGTGCTCTCCACCGGGCGGCACCATGCAAAATGGCAACCCACCAACGCCTGCGGTTACAAGAACTATCCGGTCGTCTCGATAAGCGAGAGATGTGACGGATGCGGACAATGCGTCGAAGAATGTCCAAGAAGCATCCTTGAAGTGGAAGGAAACCATGTCAGGGTAATCGAGGGCAGACTTGAGGAGTGTTCGCTCTGCAGGCTTTGTGAACGTGCGTGCCTTGGAAGCGGGATCGGGGAAGAGTCCGCAATAAAGGTTACATCGGACGAATCGCAGTTCATTTTTGTTGTGGAAAGCGATGGTTCGCTGCCGGTGAAAGAGATCATCGAGCAGGCACTTGTATGTATCAGGACCCGTTCAGACGACCTGATTGAGAAAATTGGTGAAATATCGGAAGGGACGTAAACGATGAAGAGTAAGAAGAATAAAAAGACCAACCCGCGTATTGTGGGCCTCATTTCATTATTGAAGGACACATCGCGCGATAACGAGGTCAATATCTGGCGCGATATTGCGACCAGGCTCGAATCACCCAGCAAGAATTATGCCGAAGTTAACCTGAGCAAGATAAACAGGTACGCGGCAGACGGGGACATAATCATCGTCCCGGGGAAAGTGCTCGGGAGCGGTATGCTTGAGACCTCTGTCAGAGTAGCTGCACTGAATTTCAGTGAATCTGCATCCTGTAAGATCAGGGGTGCAAATGGAGAGTGCATGACTATCGAGCAGCTCATCAGGGACAACCCCAAGGGCAGCAAAGTGAGGATTCTTCGGTGATCCCAATGGTGACAGTGATTGATGGTGACAGCCTTCTGCTCGGCCGTATGGCAAGCATTGTGGCAAAAAGAGCCCTGAACGGAGAGACCATTGCAATTGTAAATGTTGAGAAGGCGGTAATATCCGGAAGCCGGGCACGTGTTCTCTCCAATTACGATTTAAAGCGGTCACGTGGTTCACGGGAAGGCGGACCGTTCTTCCCGCGAAGGCCGGACCACCTGGTAAAGAGAACAATACGTGGAATGCTGCCTTACAAGCGCCCTGCAGGGATTGATGCCCTGAAGAGGATCAAGTGCTATGTCGGTGTACCCGTTGAGTTATCCGGTGCAGAAACGGAGTCGATCGAGGAAGCACACATGGACCGGCTGAACAATCCCCAGTATGTGACAGTCGGAGCTGTCAGTACATTCCTCGGGGCAAAATACTAGGAAGGGTGAACAGTATGGCAAAAATTATCAATACCAGTGGGAAGAGAAAGACTGCCATTGCACGGGCGACACTCAAGACCGGCAAGGGCAGGGTACGCATCAATTCCGTCCCTCTTGAGATTTACAGCAATGAACTTGTGCGGATGAAGATCTCTGAACCGCTCCTGCTGATCTCAAATGCGACTGAAGGGATAGATGTCTCAATCGATGTATCGGGCGGAGGTATCATGGGTCAGGCAGAAGCGGTCCGTACCGCGCTTGCCCGTGGTCTTCTCAAGTGGTATAATGATCCCCAGATAAAGGACATTTACCTCGGATACGACCGTACATTGCTCGTTAACGACTCGCGCCAGAAAGAATCGAAAAAGCCCCACGGCCGTGGAGCAAGAAAGAAATTCCAAAAGTCTTATCGTTAGGATATTCAAATGAACTGGGAGATCAAATCGGTATGATACCCGTACGATGTTTCACCTGTGGGAAAGTGATTTCCCCCGCCTACGAGGAGTACAAGCGCAGGAAAGAGGCAGGCGAGGATCCAAAAAGGATCCTCGATGACCTCGGCCTGGAGCGCTACTGCTGCCGGCGAATGCTCCTGACACACAAGGAGATAATTGATGATCTCAATCCGTACCAATGAGAGGGGTCGTGGGGTAGCCTGGCCATCCTATGGCGTTCGGGATGCTGTGACCTGAGTTCGAATCTCAGCGACCCCATTTATTATTACTAATGTCAGATTTTGAGGATTGATGATGCAGTCTTATACCCGATATGAGAGAGCGAGAATTATAGGAGCCAGAGCTCTGCAAATATCGATGGGTGCCCCGTTACTTGTTCAAACTACCAAAATTGATCCACTGGAGATCGCAATCGAGGAATTCCAGCAGAACATTATTCCCATCACTGTAAAGAGGAAGTAGAATACTCATGACGATAATTTGTGAGATCCACCTGAGGGCAATACTGGACAGCAGGGGCAACCCGACCGTCGAGGCCGATATATATACCGAGAACGGGTTCGGCCGGGCTGCAGCCCCAAGCGGTGCCAGTACTGGTCTCTATGAAGCAAAGGTGAAGGAGCCAAAGGCAGCTGTTTCGTATGCAAACGAACACCTCCTCCCGTCACTGATAGGAGAGGACGCAAGGGACCAGGTCTATTTTGATGCACTCCTCCGGGAAATAGACGGGAGCCGTGATTTCAGCACGATCGGTGCAAACATATCTACGGCACTTTCCCTGGCAAATGCCAGGGCTGCGGCATCGTCGCTGGACATGGAACTGTTTACGTATCTCGGGGGCATTTTTGCACCGGAATTGCCGCTCCCGCTCGGGAATGTCATTGGCGGAGGAGCCCATGCGGCAAATGCAACAGAGATACAGGAGTTTCTTGTTGTCCCCACCGGGGCCGGGGGTGCAGCAGAAGCCGTATTTGCAAATGCTGCAGTACACCGCAGGGTCCGCGATATCCTCGCGTCCCGCGGCAGGTCCTGTGGCAAGGGCGATGAGGGTGCATGGGCGCCCCAGATAAATGACCAGGAGGCGTTTGAGATTGTCAGCGAGGCTGCAGGTGCAGTTTCCGATGAGATGTCAATTACGGTCCAGGTCGGGGTAGACGTTGCGGCGAGCCAGATGTGGAACGGCGAGGATCAGAAGTATCACTACCGGTCCACGACCCGGACGACAGAGGAACAGGTCGCGTACATTGCAGAACTCGTCGACCGTTACAGCCTGATTTATGTGGAAGATCCGATTCATGAAGAAGATTTTTCCGGGTTTGCAGATCTTACCGAACAGGTGGGTGACCGGTGCCTTGTGTGCGGCGACGATCTCTATGTTACAGAGGTTTCACGCATACTGCAGGGTCTTGAGCAGGGTTCAACGAACTGCGCCCTGATCAAACCGAACCAGGTAGGGACCCTGACCGACACGTACGAAGCAATCCGCACTGCCCATACCCATGGTATGGACACGGTCATGAGCCACCGGTCGGGAGAGACCACAGATGTGACGATAGCCCACCTTGCCACTGCATTTGGTTGCATATTCTTAAAGACCGGTGTGGTTGGCGGTGAGAGAATAGCGAAATTGAACGAACTGATACGAATTGAGGAACTGATAGAATGACAGAGAATGAGATGGAAATTGAATTAAAAGAGCCGCTCGTCCCGGTGGAGGAATATCTGGCGGCCGGTGTGCACATTGGAACACAGCAGAAAAGCAAGGATATGAAAAAGTTCATCTACCGTGTACGCGGGGACGGACTGTATATCCTTGATATCAGGGAAACCGATGAGAGGATCAAGACTGTTGCCAAGTTTTTAAGCCAGTACGAGGCCCCGAAGATCCTTGTTGTGACATCCAGGCAGTACGGCCAGTACCCGGCAAAGAAATTTGCCGAGACTATCGGTGGCATGGCAGTGACAGGTCGCTTCATCCCCGGGCTTCTCACCAACCAGAACCTTCCCAGTTATATCGAACCCGAAGTAGTTGTCGTAACAGATCCTATCGGTGATGCGCAGGTCATAAAAGAAGCGGTCCAGTCAGGTATTCCGATCGTGGCGCTCTGCGATACAAATAACATGACGAGCTTTGTCGATCTTGTGATCCCGACCAACAACAAGGGCCGGAAGGCACTGAGCATGATTTACTACCTGCTCACCCGGGAGATGCTCAGGCTTCGCGGTATCAGTACCTCTCTCACTTCGGAAGACTTCGAGACCGAACTCTAAATATATAAGAGAGTAATAGAGGGATCATCCGATGAAGATTCGTACATGCGCTGTTGCCGGCATGTTCTATCCGAGGGACCCGAATCATCTGGAACAGCTGCTGGAAAATTACTTCCAGAAGAAGCAGACCGGGATAGATGCGAAAGGCATTGTATCCCCCCATGCAGGGTACCCTTACTCAGGGGAAATATCAGCATGGGCATTCAGCACAATTCCTGAATCGTTCGACGGGACCTTCATCATTATTGGGCCAAGTCATAGTGGATACGTTACATCTGTTTCGTATCTGCCATGGGAGACCCCGCTTGGTATCGTGGATAACGATACAGATCTTGCGACCGCCATCGATCTCGAGGCAGATGAAGTATCACAACAACAGCCGGATAACTCACTCGAAGTCCAGATCCCCTTCATTAAATACAGGTTTCCGAGGGCCCGGATGGTCCCGGTCCTGATGGGTGATCAGGATTTGCAGAGTGCGGAAATCCTTTCGGAACTAATTCTCGATGCTGTTAAACGGACCGGAAGGAATGTAAGAATTGTTGCATCATCCGATTTCTCGCACTATGTCCCGATTGAGAAAGCAAGGACTGATGACCGGTATGCCATTGAGGCACTCAGCGATCTCAACATCACTGAATTCTACCGGCGCCTTGCATTGCGAAGGGTAACTGCATGCGGATTCGGACCAATAGCCACAATGTGCCTGGTCTGCCAGGGTCTCGGAGCGACAAAGTCGCAGCTTATCCGGTATGCCACGAGCGGGGATGTCACGGGAGACACAACCGTTGTGGGATATGCGGCTATTGCGGTGATGTAGGGTGGCGACATGGAGCGCACCAGGCAAAGTGTTTCTCTTCGGAGAACACGCGGTTGTATACGGAAAGCCGGGTATCGCAATGGCGATCAAACCCCGGGTTTTTGTTACCGTACGGAAAAGCAGGGTTGCGCACCATGCAAAATCACCCTACATCGACAGTTGCTTTGATGAGATGGGGGCGAAAGGGAGTGTCTATGTCAATTCACAGCTCCCCAGTTCATCTGGTCTCGGGTCATCCGCCGCGGTGACCGTGGCGACATTATCTGCGATAAATGACGAGTTTGGAAAGAAATACTCTCTGGAAGAGATTGCAAACATGGCGTTTGCAATTGAGAAGAAGGTGCAGAAGGGAAGGGCAAGCCCTACCGATACATCAGTATCGGCGTTTGGCGGGCTGGTCCTTATCAAGGGCACTGCCAGGCGGCGTCTGCCCCCGCATAACTTCCAGATTGTGGTCGGTAACACGCTGGTGTCACATAGCACCGCTAAATTGGTTGAAATGGTTGCGGATTTGAAGAAAAACGATCCGGAAATTTGTGATCCGGTCCTCGAAGCGATAGGAGCCGTTACGCTTTCATCAATGCACCATTTCAACAACCCGCACCAGATGGGAAAACTGATGAACATGAACCATGCGCTTCTCGAGGTGCTGGGCGTGGGTCATCCCGCACTTTCAAAGCTGGTTATCGCTGCGCGTGCTGCCGGGGCATACGGAGCAAAGCTTACCGGTGCCGGGGGCGGGGGATGCATAGTGGCGCTCTGTCCCAAGCATTTGAAAAGTCGTGTCGCAGGGGCAATTGAGGCATGTGATGCACGCGCATTCATCACGACCATCGATACCGACGGCGTAAGAAAGGAAAAAGATGTCTGAAAAAATTCTCCTCAAGCTGGGCGGAAGCGTCATTACTGATAAATCCGGAGAATGTGCCATCGATTTCGACCGTATACGATTTATTTCCCGGCAGATATCTGAACATAATCCCGGTTTACTTTTCATTGTGCATGGTGCCGGTTCCTGTGGTCATCCCGAAGCACACCGGTATCATATCAGGTCGGGAGTGAGCGTGGAGAACCGCCAGGGGATTTATATTACCCACGAGGCGGTCCGGCGCCTGAACGATACGATTGTCACCATCCTGCGCGAGGAAGGGACTGAAGCGGTCGGTGTTTCCCCGCTTGCGGGTGGATTTGCAGATAACGGACGACTGGTATACTATCCGTCACGGCATCTCGAACGGATGAGCGAGCTCGGCATCGTTCCTGTCCTGCACGGGGATGTTGTCATGGACAGCACCCGGGGTGCGTGCATCGTTTCAGGTGACCAGCTGGTGAGTTACCTTGGTGCCCGTATGGGCCCGGGAAGGATCGGCCTTGCCACGGATGTCCCCGGACTCCTTGACGGTGATGCGGTAGTGCCGGAAATTACCCCTGAGATGATGGATTTAGTCCGGATCGGGGAATCAGCACATACTGATGTCACCGGTGGAATGAAAGGGAAGATTGGTGAACTGCTGGAACTTGCCCGACAGGGAGTTTCTTCGCATATCTTCCATGTTTCACGACTTGGTGACTTTTTAATGGATCAGCCACATGGCGGAACAATCGTCAGGGGGAAGAGATGACTGAAAAGACACGTTTCACCTCATCGCGCAAGCTTGATCACCTGAGGATATGTCTTGAAGAAGAGGTAGAGCACGGTTTTTCCGGGTTTTCAGATGTTCACCTTGTTCATTGCGCTCTTCCGGACAGTAACCTGTCATCTATTGACACGGGTGTTCGTTTTCTCGGCCACCGGTTACAGTCGCCACTTTTCATCGCTGCGATGACAGGCGGCCACCCCGCGACCCGGGAAGTAAACCGTTTGCTTGCAAAAGCTGCCGGTCATTTTGGAATTGGTTTCGGAGTAGGCTCCCAGAGGGCAGCCCTTGAGAATCCTGAACTCGAAGATACATATTCGGTTGTACGGGATGAGGCCCCTGATGCATTCATCGTGGCAAATCTCGGTATTGTGCAACTGAGGGACCACGGGATCGAATGGGCAGAACGTGCCGTGTCCATGATAGACGCCGATGCACTGGCAATTCACCTGAATTTCCTGCAGGAAGCAATCCAGCCCGAAGGGGACCATGATGCATCCGGTTGCCTTTCTGCATTAACAGAATTATGCAATGACTTTTCATGCCCTGTTATCGTTAAGGAGACCGGGAGTGGAATATCTGCAGATACTGCCCGCCTCGCCTGGGGTGCAGGTGTCAGGGCCATAGATACCGGTGGCTGGGGTGGAACATCCTGGACTGCTATCGAAGGCATACGTGCCCTCGAAAGTAAAAACCCAAACGACAAAAAACTAATTTCGCGCAGCAGCAGGTTTGCGGAATGGGGTATCCCGACAGTGGTCAGTCTCTGCCAGGTAGCCAGTACCGGCGGTCCGGTCATCGCGACAGGAGGCCTCCGGAACGGACTTGACATTGCAAAATCTGTTGCCCTGGGTGCAGATCTTTGTGGAATGGCGTTGCCGCTCCTGAAACCGGCGCTCGATGGAGAAGATGAATTATTTGAAACTATTGAAACCTTTATCCAGGAATTGAAGGTGGCGATGTTTCTTACGGGATCTGGCAGGATAGCAGATCTCAAATCAGCAAAAATGTATATCACGGGGAGGACCCGCGAGATACTCAACAGTTTAATGGAGGAATATAATGGATATTGAAATAATTGCAGTGGGCGGTTACGACGAAGTCGGGAGAAATATGACTGCAGTCCGCTGCGGAAAAGAGATCGTGATTTTTGATATGGGGCTCCGTCTGGACCAGGTGATGATCCATGAAGAAGCTGAAGTCGAAAATATGCATTCACTGGACCTCATCCAGATGAAGGCTATTCCCGACGATACGATGATGAATACGGTGGAAGGGAGTGTGAAGGCGATTGTCTGTTCACACGGGCATCTGGACCACATTGGTGCCATCCCGAAACTGGCACACCGTTACAACGCGCCGATTATCAGCACCCCCTATACAACCGAGCTTATCAGGCAGCAAATCGCCGGCGAAAATAAATTCGGTGTTAATAACAAACTTTTTGCCCTGAAAGCAGGACAACGGTATACCCTTTCCCAGCACCTCACGCTGGAATTCGTCAGGATGCAGCACAGTATTATCGATACGGTGACAGTCGTGCTCCACACTCCACACGGGGCTGTAGTCTATGCATGTGATTACAAACTTGACCGGACCCCCGTCATCGGAGACCCTCCGGACTTTGAACGCCTGCGGCAGATCGGCAAGGAAGGTGTACTGGCCCTGATAGTAGAGAGCACCTACATCGATAACCGTGGACGGGCGCCCAGCGAGAGAATTGCCCGTGATATGGTCCGGGACACCATTACCAGCTATGAAGATGATAAAAACGCTATTGTCGTCAGTACTTTTTCCTCGCATATTGCAAGGGTCAAGACGATTGCCGAGTGTGCACACGAAATTGGCAGAAAGCCGGTGCTGCTCGGGAGGTCAATGGAGCGGTACAGCTCCACGGCAGAACAGATGAAACTGGTTGCGTTTCCTGATACAATCAGTATGTTTGGAAACCGCCGTACAGTTGACCGCACAATGAGGAGGATGATGAAGATGGGCAAGGAGAAATTTATGCCGATCGTCACGGGACACCAGGGTGAACCAGGCTCTATTCTTACCCGTGTAGCATTAGGAGATACCCCCTACAAGATCGATAAAGGCGATAAGGTAATTTTCAGTGCAAAGGTCATCCCGAATCCAATGAATGTCGGTCAGCGGTACATGATAGAGGCCCATATGCGAATGGCGGGAGCACGTCTCTTTCCCGATTTGCATGTGAGTGGTCACGCGTACCGCGAGGACCACTACGAATTCATACACCTCTTAAACCCGCAGCACATCATTCCTGCTCACGGCAATATCAGGATGATCTCGGGCTATGCCGAATTTGCTGCAGAATGCGGGTATACATTACACAATGACGTTCATATAATGTGCAACGGACAGAGACTCAAACTGAATTAGAGGGATACTCCGATGGATCTGACAGAATATATCGAAATAACAGCCCTGAAGGTAGACAAGGCTATTGACCGGTATTTTGGTGCAGCATGTGATGATCTGGGAAAAGCAAGTGCTCACCTGCTTTTGGCAGGAGGTAAACGTCTCAGACCTGCCGTCGTTTTACTGGCAGCTGATGCAGTGAAAAAAGGAAGCTCGATTGATGTGGTGCCGGCAGCGCTTGCCCTTGAACTAACTCACAGTTTCACCCTGATTCATGACGATATAATGGACGGAGATACCGTGAGGCGGGGAGTCCCGACAGTCCATACTGTATGGGACAATCCCACTGCAATTCTCGCAGGGGATGTGCTCTATGCCAGTGCATTTGAATTTATATGCATGGCGGATGCTCCCGACAATGCAAAGGTACGCGCTGTCTCCATGCTTGCACGGACCTGTGTTGAGATATGTGAAGGGCAGCACATGGACATGTCATATGAAAAAAGGGATGATGTGTCCGTGGGCGAATACCTCTCAATGGTCTCTAAAAAGACCGGTGCCCTTTATGCCGCATCTGCAGGTATCGGGGGAATTCTCGCCGGTGGAAACCCCTCGTATGTAGATGCACTGTATCATTACGGACAGAGTATCGGAATGGCATTTCAGATCCAGGATGATATCATCGACCTTGTTGCGAGTCCCGACGTAAGCGGCAAAGACCGGGCCTCTGACTTAAGGGAAGGCAAACAAACTCTGATTAACATTATGGCACGTGAACAGGGCATCGACCTCTCATCGTACCGCCGTGAACTGAACGACGGAGAGATTGATGAAGTGATAGAAATACTGGAACGTGCAGGGGTCATATCCGCGGTAAAGGATGTCGCCCGTGATCTGGTCTTAAAGGGGCAGCGTCGCATTTCAGTATTACCGGAATCGATCGAGAAAGACCTGCTGGTCGAGATAGGGGACTTCTTTATTACCCGGAGATTCTGAAATGGATGAGGATCTCCGGCATATCCTTCTCATTTTTTCACTTCAGAATGCAGTAAAACACCATGGCGTTCCCAAGAGCGGGACCGTTATCGGGATGACCATGGGAAAATATCCCGGATTACGTTCACGTGCAAAAGAAATGGGGCCGCTCCTGGTCCGGGTGCTTGCTGAAGTGGAGGCAATGTCACACGAGGAGCGCGAATGCCGGCTGCAGGAACTTGCTCCGGAAGTCGTCGAGGAAATGGCCAGGCCGCATGTTCATATAAAGGAACTTCCCTCCCTCGAAAAAGCAGAAGATGGCGTGGTGATGCGTTTCGCTCCGAATCCAAGCGGCCCGCTTCATCTCGGCCATGCACGTGCTGCAGTTCTCAATGATGCGTATGTCCGCAGGTACGGCGGCAGGTATGTGCTCAGGATAGAGGATACAGACCCAAAAAGGGTAGACCCTGAAGCCTACACGATGGTCCAGGAAGATATCGGCTGGCTTGGACTGAATATTACCGATATTGTATACCAGAGTGACCGGTTTGATCTTTATTACCGGTATGGTAGGGACTTAATAGAACGAGGTGGTGCCTATGTGTGTACCTGCGATAACGAACGGTTCAGGGAGTTAAAACAGGCAAAAACCGCCTGCCCGTGCCGTTCGGCAGAAATTGAGGATAACCTTGAATTATGGGAAAAAATGCTTGAAGGCGGGTTTTACGAGGGCTCGGCCTCTGTGCGGGTCAGGACAGATCTCGACCATCCTGATCCTGCGATGAGAGATTATCCGGCATTCAGGATCCTCAATTCTCCCCCGCATCCAAGGATTGAGGCAATTGTATACCCGCTCATGAATTTTTCCGTTGCAGTGGATGATCACCTCCTTGGTATTACCCATGTGATAAGAGGGAAGGACCACATTGCAAACACACGTCGTCAGCGCTATATTTTTGACTATTTCGGGTGGGATATCCCGGTTTACCGCCATTACGGGAGAATGGGCATTGAGGGGGTAATCTTGTCAACGTCACAGATGCGTGAAGGTATCAGGTCAGGTGTGTACCGTGGCTGGGACGATATACGACTGGGCACCCTCCGCGCCTTTGCAAGGAGGGGCATACAGCCCGAGGCTGTCCGCGAGACGGTCATGGATATCGGGATAGGTGATACCGATATTTCATTCTCGTGGGAAAACCTGTACGCGCAGAACAAGAATATCGTCGATCCTGTATCCAACAGGTACTTCTTTGTTCCCGATCCTGTCGTTGTCCAAATCCGTGATGCATCGCATCAGGTGGCCCATCCCCTGCTTCACCCCGGACAGACTGATAAAGGCACAAGAACACTTCCGTTTAACGAATCGGTTCTCATTTCATCATCTGAACTGAGTGTTTCAGGAGCAATGATCCGGTTAAAAGACCTCTTTAACATCTTGATTGAATCCACAGGCAGCGAGCCGAAAGCGGTCCATGCAGGCGATTCACTGTCTGAAGCCCGCGCGGCAAAGGCCCGGATTATCCAGTGGCTGCCGGTAGAGAATGCAATCCCCTGTCGTCTTCTCACGCAGGAAGGAGACCTGGTGGGGGCTTGTGAACCTGGTGTCATGCAGGAAGCGGGAAATGTCGTCCAGTTTGAACGTGTCGGTTTTGCCAGGATCGACATGGTGTCCCCAGAAGGTATTATTGCCTATTTCAGTCACAAATAACTTAACGGAAAAAAAAGCACTATCAATCTGGTTTTTCCGGGAATAACTGGAGTGTTTACATGGTTACCAGGTTCCGACGTTACTGGCAGATGGCAGATATTCTTTTTAAATACCAGTTTGGTGCGATGGTTCAGAAGTTATTTCCGGGTGTGCACCGCTACCGGGGTTTTCGGAATGCTCCGATTGAAGACGTAACCAGTGAATATGCCCGCATGCGCATGGCCATTGAGGAGCTCGGTCCTACCTATATAAAATTCGGGCAGATCATGAGCACACGGCAGGAAGTCCTCCCCCCAGGCCTGATTGCAGAATTAAAGAAACTTCAGGACCGCACTAACCCTCTTCCCTATGATGTCATTAAAAAAGTCATTGAGAAGAACTGCCCAATTATGGAGGGATATTTTTTAAAAATCGATGAAATCCCGCTTGCATCGGCATCCCTCTCACAGGTCCACAGGGGAACTTTAAAGGATGGGACAGAGGTTGTGCTCAAAGTACAGCGCCCGGGGATAACTGATGTTATTGAAACCGATATCCAGATACTCAGGTCCATTGCCACCCGTGCAGAAAATGCATTTCCTGAATGGCGTGTGTATAATCCGCGGGGTATGGTGAATGATTTTGCCGTCCAGATCCGGAAAGAGCTTGATTTTATCCAGGACGGTAAGAATGCCGAACGGTTACGGAAAAATATGCGGGGTGTTGAGGGAGTTGGTGTTCCGAAAATTTACTGGGAATGCAGCAGCAGGCAGCTCCTTGTGATGGAATATATCCCGGGCGTGCGCGTGGATGATGTCAGCCAGGTACGAGAATTCGGTTTAAATCCGAAAAAAATCGCAGTTAATGGATTTAATGCCTATATGAAACAGATTTTTGAAGATGGATTTTTTCACGGCGACCCGCACCCGGGTAATCTTATGGTTACCCGTGAAGGGACCCTTTATTTCCTTGATTTTGGCATCGTAGGGATTATCAGGCCGGAGAGAAGGCTCTGGTTTATCGCGCTGATCAATGCCCTCATCACCCAGGACCCCTCCCTTGTATTAAAAGCGATGGAAGGTCTCGGCGTGGTCATTCCTGAATCTGCCAGGGAGGAACTGCGAGACCAGATCTACGTTGCAATGCTCGATGCTGAAGGTTCCCGTATCGGACAATACGATTTTACCGTGATGGCGAACGACCTGACCCGGTTACTCAGGAATTATCACATCCAGGTACCGATCAATCTCATGCTCATGCTCAAGGTCATTATTATGGTTCTTGATGTCGGGGTCACCCTTGATCCGAAATTTAATTTCATGGAGAACTCTGAAAAATTTATGAGAAAGCTCTCTGCGAATAGTTCAATTCTGGAGCAGATCCTGAAAAGAGGGGCCGATACGGTGGTGGAAGCTGCAGACGGGTTATTTGATACACCGAGGAATTTAAACAGGATGCTCAAATCCCTCTCCACCGGGACGATTAAAATTGACATTGTTGACACCGATATCATAAAGCTTCAGCAGGCACTTGACCGGACGAGCGATAAAGTCCTCATCGGGCTTATTCTTGCCGGAATGGTCGTCGGGTCTTCATTTGTCCTGAGGGAGAGCGTCATTGAAATCCCGTCGATAGTCTTTTCAGTTGCAATACTTTCCTATGTGGCAGCGACCATCATCGGGTTTTACTCGCTTTATCATATAATATTCACCCGGGCCGGAAAAAATGAATAAAATATGCAGTGGATCCGGGTAAACAGGTATATGACCGGATTATTCCTGCTAGATCCCCAATTGAAGCAATTGATAATTGATCCGGGAAAAAATTATTCTTTATAATAGAGATTACAGTGACAGCTTCCGTCTTTTTCAACTTCATCCCGATGGTAAACACAGGGACAGACGATTGCAGCATCTTTTTCCTTATCACCGCTCCGCAACCGGCACGGGCAGTACTGTTCTCCAAACTTACTCCTGTTTCTGGCAAGGCCCCTGATTACAATTTCGAGTTTCTTATTATCAGGATTGAGTACCCACCCGTTTTTTCTGGCATACTCTTTTGCCCACTCAAGAATTTCCGTTTCCAGTTCCGCGTCTGACATAATATCTCCAGATCTCTTTATTTCCGTTCATTATTATCCTGTTATCCCTGCTGCTCTATGTATGAAATCATTGATTCAAAGATACGTTTTCCATCATCGGACCCGAGCACTTTTTCCGATGCTCTTTCAGGGTGTGGCATCATGGCAAGCACATTTCGCTGCTCATTGAGAACGCCAGTTATATTGAGTGCTGCGCCGTTTGGGTTCCACTCCTGGTCAACCTGCCCGTCAGGACCGCAGAAACGGAAGGCCACAGACCTTTTCCGAAGAAGATCTGCCGGGAGAGGATCAGATGTCACATACCTTCCTTCTTTATGGGCGACCGGGATTTTAATGATCTCACCCTCCCTGTAGAGTGATGTAAACGGGGAGTCGTGTGTGTCGACTTTGGGGTATTCCTGCCTGCACACAAATTTCGGGTATGCATTTATGGTAAAAACTCCGGGGACGAGGCCGCTTTCGGCACAGATCTGTGCCCCGTTGCAGATGCCGAGTACCAGTCTGCCATCTTTTGCATGGCGGCGTACGTCATTCATAACAGGTGTTCTTGCTGCAATTGCCCCGGCCCGGAGATAATCCCCGTAACTGAACCCTCCGGGTAAGATAACGGCATCATACGCGGATGAGAGGCCGTCTTTATACCAGACAAGGTCTGTATCAACGCCGCATAATTCAGAGAGCACGTGTGCGGCATCACGGTCACAGTTACTTCCACCAAACTGGACAACCGCAAATTTCATTCCATGACCTCAATGGAATAACTGTGAATAACGGGGTTGGCCAGCAACCGTTCGCACATTTTTGTGGCTTTTTCGCTCGCGTTATTCCTGTCTGCCGCACTGAAACGAACGATATAAACCCGGGCGGTCTTGAGGTCGTCGGTCTCGTATCCAAGGTTTAAAAGAGCGTGCCTTATTGCACTTGCTTCAGGATCGAGCATTCCCTGTTTAAGCGATATTGAAATTTTAACGGTATATAACATTTCTCACCATCACTCCATGTTGAGGATTCTTTCTGTTACCTTCTGGTAGACATTCATTACATCACCTTTATCGAACCGGTAGACGTCCTTGTCAAGAGACTCCCCTGTTTGTTTGTCCCACAGGCGCATTGAATCCATGCTTATCTCATCCCCAAGATAGATTTTGCCGGTTTGCCTGCCGAATTCCATTTTAAAATCGACAAGCGAGATCCCAAGTTCGTCAAAGAATTCGTGGAGGATACTGTTCACTTTCAGGGCCATATCCTTGATAGTAGCGAGTTCTCCGGGTGTCGCGAGTTTAAGAGCAACAATCAGGTCGTCATTCAGCATGGGATCATGACGGGTATCATCTTTATAATCGATAACAATAACGGGTGGCTTTAAGGGGGTTCCTTCGTCTACGGGATAATTTCTCACCATTGATCCCGCGGCGATATTCCTGACAATAACCTCAAGCGGTATCATTTGAAGCTTCCGGACGATCATGGACGAGTCATCAGCCATGCGGATAAAATGAGTGGGAATGCCGTTTTTTTCAAGATGCCTGAATATGAATGCAGACACCCGCGCGTTGTAACTCCCTTTGGAGGTAAGGACGTCTTTTTTTCCACCATCAAAGGCGGTAATATCATCCCGGAACTTTACTAAAAGTTCTCCTGGCGTCGCTGTCGAAAAGACTGACTTTGCTTTTCCTGAATAGAGGAGTTCACCCTGTGTCACTCACCATCTCTCCTTGTCCATAAGATTATGGTGCAGTTGAGTAATAAGGGGTTCCAGTCGTCCCGGGTACCATTGCCTCCGGATGTATTGTGGATAAATACAGAGCCGCTCCCTTAATTCTGCGTTTCCCACAAGCGCCCTGAGTTCATCGATCTGCGGCCATGGATGTTCAGGATTTACATAATCAATGGTAAGCGGGGATACGCCGCCGAGGTCATCGACGCCACACCGGATAAGCCTCCCTGCATCGGCAAGATTGGGTGGGATCTGCACTGCGATATCATCCGGGAGTATCTGTTTTGCCATCATGATGCAGAGACAGATCTCATCGGGGGACACCACAGGATACCCTGCCATCAGTGTATTCTCCTTTGGGCAGAAATTCTGGATAATCACTTCCTGGATGTGCCCGTAGCGGCGGTGAAGGTCACGGATGACCATCAGGGACTCCTCGCGGTCTGATTCGCGCTCTCCTATTCCAAGGAGAAGGCCGGTTGTAAACGGTATTTTTAACTTTCCGGCATTTTCCATCATCTCTATTCTCACTGCAGGGTCTTTTCCCGGGGAATTTTTGTGTGCCGGTATTTCTGCAGTAGTTTCGAGCATGAGCCCCATGCTGGCGTTGACCTCCGAGAGGTACTGCAGTTCTTCATAGGTCAGGATACCTGCATTTGTATGGGGGAGAATGCCCGCGCTGATACTCTTTTCACAGAGGGCATAACAATACTGCAGGATATCATGATACCCGGTTCTCTCAATATATGCATTAAATCCTGGTTCAAGCCCTGGACGTTCTCCAAACGTGAATAAGGCCTCTGTACAACCCATTGCGGCACCGGTTCGCAGGGTCTGTTCAACATCATGCGGCCGGAGGACACACCCGTCCTTTACGGGCGTCCGGAAACAGCAGTATCCGCACCGGTTATGGCAGACCGTGGTAAGAGGAATAAACACATTTCGCGAGAAGGTAATAACCCGCTGCTTCATTGTATAGAACATCATGAACCTAATGGATAATAATGTCCACGAATGAGTCGCCTGAACCAGTTCCGACCAAAAACGATGATTATTTGTACTATACGAAAAAAAACAGGAGGTAAATGTTGATTCCTGCAGTTATCCCGTTCAAACCGAGGAACCCGAAGACCCGCCTCTCCTGTATACTCGACCAGGCAGAACGGGAGAATTTTGCAGAGATGATGCTTGCTGACGTGATAAGCGCAGCAGAAGGATCAGGGTGCCGCCCCCTGATCCTGTCTACCGAAGCATATGAATTCGGGGATTACCGGGTTCTTGAAAATCCGTCCGGACTTAATGAAGCATTAAACGATCTCCTTTCAAACATGCCCGGCCCGGTTCTTATACTAATGGCAGACCTTCCGCTCGCGACGAGCCAGGCCGTGAAAAGAATGGTTACCCATTCCACCGATATGGCGATTGTCCCGGGAAGGGGAGGCGGGACAAATGCAATATTCCTCTCTTCAGGCCGATCCTACCGCGTCGATTATTACGGTGCGAGTTTTCTCAAGCACATGAGGATTGCAGACGAACGCGGGCTGTCATGTGAAGTGGTGGATTCATTCCGCCTTCATACCGATGTTGACGAAAAGGAAGACCTTGTTGAACTCCTTATCCACGGGCAGGGGAAAAGCAGGGCATGGCTGGAGGACCTCGGGTTCCGTCTTCTCATCGAAAAAGGCCGTGTGGGTGTTGCCCGCGAAAAAAAGCATGAGCCCTGAAAATATTGTGAAGCAAAAAATTGTGATTCTGATGAAATACATATTTCGAAAATACAGGTTCCAGCCATTTCTCTGACAGGAGGGATGCACATCCCGATGACTGGGAATCAGCTCCCAGGAGTGTCACGAGGAAGAGCACGGTAAAATACAGAATCGCTGCCCCCGCATCGGGGCCGACTTTCCTGTAACTAACAGGGAATCCGGATTATTGGATGTTCCCGATACCCTGTGGATTCATTCTGGAGCGGCAGCGATCAAGGGGCAATCAGGGAATAAATACAATAAATTTCTCCTCACATTCCCTGTTCTGTCTGAATAATCTATAACAACGGCTACAATCAGATTATACCAGTTTATTTTCCTTATTTCCCGAGATAAGCCCCATGAAGAGGCAATCTTCTGATTCTATGGTCTCGACACCGGACTGTTCTGATACCGGGATGCCTAACCCGCGGACCAGTGCGGCAGGCATACATTCGTCAGCTTCTCCCATCACGATCTCGGCAGCTGATGCAATGTTATCGGCCAGTGCCTGCTTTGTTACTTCCAGTGTCCTGCCAAAAAGATCGGTTCTTCCGCGGTCATCGATTACAGACGGGATCCCTGAACACCCGATGGCAACCCCGCTGCAGCCCACGCGCATTGCATGTGTCCGGCTGTCAGCGATGATGACCGCGATATCCCTGTCACACCTGATCTTTATCTCCTTTCTCAATGATTCAGCGCTTTTATCCGGATCCCGTGGAAGCAGGACAACACATCCGGGAGGTGCGTTGGAGGCATCAATCCCGGCGTTCGGGAGGAGAGTACCGTTTTTCATGGAAAGAAGAAAACCGGGAATACCTCCGACGACAGAATCGCTCTCATCGAGGACAACCTGGGCTACCCGGGGGTCCATTCCATATCTGGTTCCTGTTTCCCGTGCAAGTTCACCGGGTATAACCTCCGAAAGCGGGATGACCTCCCCTTCGGCAGTTGCAAGAGCGGTCTCTGCTACGACTAAAATATCGCCGTTTTCGAAATTTCCTGCAGGTGAATCCTGTACTGACCTGATAAGGCATGCCGCGATATCGTCACCCTGCCGGATGATTCCCGTGGGAATGCCGGTTACATGGAAAGAATTGTTCATGAATTTCAAAATCTCCCGCTTATTTGTGAAACGACCCTTATTACGTCCGCAGTCTCTTTAACGTCGTGGCACCTGACAAGGTCCGCACCCGCATAAATAAGGAGAGCGGTCAGTCCAAGGGTTGCCGGCAGCCGGTCCTCAGGCGGCTGGCCGGCATACGCTCCAAGAAATGTCTTCCTTGACACAGCCGCGAGCAGGGGACGCTTAAAAGAGGTGAATTCTTTGAATCGCCCTGATAATTCCCAGTCCATCTCTATGGTCCGGTCAGGTGTCCATAACCCAATCGCCGGGTCGAGGATATATTCATGGATATGCAGATCCCCGCATCGCCGGATGATGGCTGCAAGAGCATTCATGGTCTCATCAAAACCGCATGCGTCCCCCGGTCTGGACCGGGATGCCATAAGAATGGCGGGAAGGCCGGAATTACTTAATATTTTTCCGAATTGCTGGTTTGACAGACCCCCTATATCATTCACAAGGTGAATGTCATGCTTCAGGCATGCTTCAAGGACCGAGGGGACTGCCGTGTCGACGGATACGGTGATACCCGAACCGTCCAGCTCACAGAGGGCTTTTTCCATTCGGCTAATTTCTGTTTGCTCACTTACAGGGGGTTTACCCGGGGCTGTGCTGCGTGCTCCGATATCGATGATCTCTGCACCCTGGTCGATCATCTGAAAAGCGCGTTCCCTGACATTTCCGGTCGGGACATAGGACCCCGGAAAAAAAGATTCATGGCTGCAGTTTATGACCCCCGCAAGCCTGACCGGGGACTCCGGTCCGATCCTGATCCTGTTTACCGTGCAGTTGGACATAGAGAAAACTTGGCGGCGAGATACGTATTCTCCATCAGGGTTGCAATGGTCATGGGGCCTACTCCGCCCGGGACTGGTGTGATCGCCCCTGCCTTCTCCCTGACATTTTCGAAGTCGACATCGCCGCAGAGTTTTCCGTCGATATAATTGGTACCGACATCGATTACCACGGCTTTTTCCTTTACCATGCCGGCTGTGATAAAGCGCGCTTTTCCTGCTGCGCTTACGAGGATTTCTGCAGTCGATGTCTCGGCGGCAAGATTTTTTGTCCGGCTGTGACAGATGGTCACGGTCGCGTCCGCATTCAGGAGGAGGGCGGCCATGGGCCTTCCCACCTCAATGCTACGCCCGACCACGACGGCCTTTTTCCCCTCAATGCTGATATTGCACTCTTCCAGAAGGGTCATGACACCTTTGGGAGTACATGGTGCAAACACGGGGTGGCCGCTCATGAGCCTGCCGATATTATACGGGTGAAAGCCATCGACATCTTTTGCCGGTGATACGGCTTCGATAACTTTCATTGTATCCACGCCTGAAGGGAGCGGGAGCTGGACCAGGATCCCGCTGATATCGGGATCACGGTTGAGTTTTTTTATCTCATCGAGGACATCGGAAGTACCTGCCTCTGGCGGAAGACTGATCCCGATTGACCCGATATGTACCTTTTCGCATGCCTGGTGCTTCATCCTGACATACATTTTTGAGGCCGGGTCATCTCCGACGATGACTGTTGCAAGCCGTGGATATAACCCTGATTCGTCGATCTCTTCCCGTAGGATCTCGAGCCGTTTCTCTGAAATTTTTTTGCCGTCGATTATCATATCATTCAGGGTACAGGGAGTATCTGCTGGAGAGTGTCTCAACTTCTTTCCCGATCTTTTTAATCCTTGATTCGTCTCTGATGTCCTTTAAGATTGTTGAGATATATTCACCGATTATTCTCATTTCCGGCTCTTTCATGCCGCGTGATGTAACTGCAGGGGTGCCAATCCGCAGCCCGCTTGTGACAAAGGGACTCCTGTTTTCGTTGGGTATGGTATTTTTGTTGACGGTGATGCCTGCTTTGCCGAGTGCAACCTCTGCCTCGAGCCCGGTGATACCCTGTGCAGTAAGGTCAAGGAGAATGAGATGATTGTCGGTCCCGCCCGATACAAGGCGAAGGCCGTTTTCCCCCAGCACCTCTGCCATGGCGCGGGCATTTTTAATTACCTGTACACAGTAATCCTTAAATGAAGGCCGCATGGCCTCTTTGAAACATACTGCCTTCGCGGTGATGGTATGCATAAGCGGCCCCCCCTGCATTCCGGGAAACACTGCTTTGTCAATCGCCTGTGCATATTCGTGATTGCACATGATTGCGCCGCCACGGGGACCCCTGAGTGTCTTATGCGTGGTTGTAGTAGTGAAGTCTACCACATTTACCGAATTCGGGTGCGTTCCTGTTGCACAGAGACCTGCAATATGGGCAATATCAGCCATGCAATACGCACCGACACTGTCGGCTATCTCCTGGAATGCCTTGAAGTCGATGGTCCGGGAATATGCGGAAGCGCCGCACACAAGCATCTTTGGCTTTTCTTTTCTGGCCATTTCTTCAACGACACCATAATCGATCATTTCGGTTTCGGGGTCAACACCGTACTGGACAACCTTGTAGAACCTTCCGGTAAAACTTACCGGTGAACCGTGGGAAAGATGTCCGCCCTGGGAAAGTTTCATGCTCATCAGGGTATCGCCAAGGTTCATATATGCAAAATAAACCGCCATGTTGGCCTGGGTGCCCGAATGCGGCTGTACATTTGCATGTTCTGCTCCGAACAGCTGCTTTAAGCGGTCGCGGGCAATATTTTCAGCCATGTCATGGAACTCACAGCCTCCATAATACCTTTTACCGGGATACCCCTCAGCGTATTTATTGGTCATAATCGAGCCCATGGCTTCAAGTACCGCCCTGCTCACCAGGTTTTCGGATGCTATCAGCTCGAGCCCGTTC
>JBFYKV010000148.1:0-10750 GCA_041305745.1 Methanoregulaceae archaeon
TTTTTTCATTATGAATTTCTCCTGCCTGTATACTGGGAGTGATCATCCTTACGGAGATGACTCCAAGTAAAGTTATATTTACATATTGTTATAAATAGTTTTCTAATAGTTAACAAAAACTAACATATGCGATACGTCATTAAAATGTCGGGTGAATAGAACAGGGAGTTGATATCAAAAGACATGACAGCAATACTGCCACAATTATCGAAATTAAAAAAAAATGGATATACAACGATAAAATATTCCTGAATTATTATTTTTTTTGTGAAGATTCGTAGAGAAATACTTCTTCAATGGTAACCCCGAAATAGCGGGCGATTTTATAAGCAAGTTCAAGAGAGGGATCATACTTTCCTTTCTCAATCGCGAGGATTGTCTGTCGGGTAACCCCCATCTGGTTTGCAAGAGCTTCCTGTGTCAGGTCATGCATGGCCCGGAATACCTTAATCCTGTTCTTCATCCGAATCCCAGACTCCGTATTTTTTAGAATAATAAATCCTGAACCCGATATACAAAAAGATCATCAGGCAGAGCATCCCGAGCTGAAGATAACCGACAAAACGTAAAGGAAATACGTCGAGCGGCGGTTCAGGCCTCATTTTTATCCAGAAAGGCTCCTTAAATGGCGGAGGCCTGAGCAGGTCGAGTATGGCACCTGCTGAAAATGCGAAAAATACCACCCAGAATACCTGTAGTGTCCTGAGAGCTGATTTCTCGGTAATTTTTGCCGCGAGCTCGTCTTCGACGATGTCAGTAACCTGTTTTTTTGCAAAATAAAGAAATGCAATTCCTCCCAGAATACCAATCCAGACCGGCAGCGGGGAATGTATCTCTGTTGCCCACCAGAATAAAACAACGATAAGTATCGCGACGACACCGATAAGCAGGTAATAAATATTTCGTTTCATGTCAGGACCCGGTTGCCATTTTAACGAATTGTAACAATTATTTTACTATATGGCAGGAAAGATAATAAATTTACATATTGCTCCAGGATTGAAAAATTGAGAAGAATCAATCAGATATTTTTAATACCACAAAACAGAGCCCGTTTTCTACGTATTTCTGAAGATACGATACTTATATACCATAGGCGATGTACTTTTGAACACCAGAAATGAATGGAGTTACCGGATGACCCGCCACCCTTACAGAGAGAAACAAACAGGCCAGTTATGTACTGCATTCTTCCTTATGCTTTTATTCGCTGTCCCGGCAGTGACAGGAACAGAACCGTACAGCGTCCCGGTTCCACTTCAGGACGGATGGAATCTCTTTTCAACGCCCGTGACCCTCCAGACCGGAAAGGATACCGTCCCCGGACTATTTGAAGGCGATTCCCTGTCAAATCTTACAATAATCCTCGGTTGGAACGGCAACTCCTGGTTTATCCCGGATCAGACCTTCAGGATAATTCCGCTCAATGCGGTTTTTGTTAAGACATCGGGGGGAGCACATGCCACTCTCGTCCCGTCACAACAGGTGAGCAGCCCGCCTTCACGTATGCTTCAGCCCGGGTTAAACCTCATCGGACCGGCTCCTGCGTATGAAACCGGGCAGTTCCCTGCACAGGATGTAGAAGGCGCCCTTGTTACAATAGAAGAAGTTACAGGCGGACATCCAGGGTATTCAATGGTCATCAGTCCGGGCACCGGGCAACCCGGATGGGTATATGCCAGCGGCATGGCATCCCGGGATCTTTTACCATTCAGGGGATACTGGGTAATAATGGAAAATTCAGGAACACTTGCGGGATTTTCTACAACGCCATTACCCCCATGATTTCATTCTCATACTCTTTTTGCAATCTGAATATTCTGATTCTTCACCGGTTTTTAAAAATAATAACAATATCCGGACATGCTGAAATTATGCATTCCCGCTGTTTTATATGGGTTGACGGGATCTCATTTCTTCAGTGGAATACTGAATAGTCACTGGATCGCCGCCGTTAGATTAAATGAGTCATACGACATTACGCATTTCAGATTACCGTATTCTCTGTTTGCGACCGCAATAGTCGCCCAGGCTTCGTCAGGCTTTTGCCTTTGCGGCATTTTCGGGGCGGCGAAGTGTATCCTGCCGGGAGGTTACGTATGCGAAAACTTTAGCACAGCATTTTACAAGAAAGATCCTATCCATACGAAATAACGAAGATCTAAATTATTTATTCACGTAACCTTCCGGTTCAGAAGAACCGGTTCATCACAGGTCTATTCATGATACTTCAATACCGGTTTGTGAAAGAACAAAAAAATCTCCAGGATATTTTTTTTCCTTCACCTGTCATGTATGACTCGCTTACCATGAAAGATACCATCACCCGGAGTGATTGTTCGTTCCATGTCTGAACAATCAAACCTATATGGTCTTTTAACCTATCGGGGTACCAATGAACTGGTGGGACAGGTAATGGCCGGTATCATCCATGATAAGGTGCGGTTTGAACATCCTGTGATGGAAGAACTTCATTCAGGCGGGTTTTCTGCAGTTGACATGCACTTCCACACATCCCATTCAGACGGGCTTGTCAGCGTCAGGAATTCATTAAAAAAAGCATTAACCCATGGTTTCGGCCTGTCCATTACCGATCATAACCATATATCCGGCGTCCGGGAGGCCGTTGATCTTGACAGCGGGGTGATGATCATCCCGGGTATTGAAGTCAGCGCATCTGACGGTCCGCATATACTGATCTACTTCTATTCAGCTGCTGACCTGTATGACTTTCATACCCGCCATATCAGGGACCATATACGAAAAAGCCCGTACCTTGCAATCACCCTTGATACACGCCAGGTAATCGAACGAACCGAAGGCTACTCGTGTATTCGCTCGGCTGCACATCCGTACGGTTACCTTGTATTTAACAAGGGTCTCCAGAAATGCATTGATTGTGGTGTTCTCGAATCTGAATTGCTCCCCAGGTTCGATGCACTTGAAGTGGTCTGCGGTTCCATGCCCCGTTCACAGAACCTGCGTGCGATTGATCTTGCCAGACGACATAATAGAGGGATCACCGGTGGCACTGACGGGCATCTCCTCGGTGATCTCGGAAAAGTTCTGACGTGTGCCCGGGCAGGATCATGCGGGGAATTTCTTGATGCAATATTGAAAATGCAGAATTTTATTATCGGCCAGGAAAAGAGCCTCTTTGGGAAAGGTATAATGGGGTCACTTGTCATGACAAAATACCTGAAGTATACCATTCCATCCCTGGCCATTCATTATGAACAGAATGTTCCGAGAATTAAAAAATTTATGAAAAATTCACTTCGTAAAACAAAATAAAGACGTTCTTTATCTTTTGTTGCATTAATATCGGGCAGTTCAATTATTACCAGAGCCTGTCCTGGCAGGGATCTGCTGATTCCTGAACAAAAAGCCCACCCGGCTGACTGTGTAAATCACTAAAAAAAATTTCCTTTCCTAATTCACCTGTAAAAAATTAATCTGAAAACCATTAAAAACTCTTTTAGCGCCGCAACAGGCTCTGATATAGGATTTGAAGGAGAAGAAAGTATCCGGCATCTAAAAATACTTTGTTATTTTATATAACTTATCACCAGACTGTCCGGAAAATACCGCATGGAGTGCACCGAATGATTACTGCTTTTGTAGAAATTTATCTTGGCCTCGCCCCGGTTTTTCTGGTAATTAATATATTCCTTGCACTTGGCATTGTATTTCTTGAAAGAAAAAATCCTACCGCAGCACTTGGCTGGATTCTTCTCCTGCTCTTTATCCCGATTATTGGCTTTATCCTGTACATCGTTTTTGGTCAGAATTTTTATAAAAAACGTATATTCCGCCTGAAAAAAGAAGAAGATCTTTATTTACACGAGATTTTAGCAAAACAGAAAGAAGAACTGATCAGGAAAGAAATATCCCTGCCCGACAACAGGATCGAACGGTTCAGGCCGATGATCACCATGCTCATCGAAAACGCGATGGGATACCTTACCATGGACAATTCGGTTGAGATTTTCATCAGCGGCGATCGATATTTCTCTTCTTTGCTTTCTTCGATACGCTCTGCACAACACCATATTCATATGGAATATTATATTATACGCAAAGACCCGCTCGGGGCTGAAGTCATTGACGCCCTGACAAAAAAAGCACGGGAGGGGGTGGAAGTCCGTCTCCTCGTCGACGCCCTCGGGGGAAGGGCATGGTCACCGGGAATGTTAAAAGAATTCAAGGCTGCAGGCGGAAAAGTCGCCCGGTTCTTCCCGTCACTTATCCCATTTCTCAACCTGAGGGTAAATTACCGCAATCACCGTAAAATTTTGATCATCGACGGAAAAATGGGCTATATCGGCGGGTTTAATATAGGCGAGGAGTATCTCGGGAAAGGCCCGCTCGGCCCGTGGAGAGATTCAGCTCTGAAAATAACCGGTACAGCGGCATTAGCCCTGCAGATCAGGTTTATCATGGACTGGAACTATGCATCAAAAGACGATGTAGAATTCACAGAGGTGTATTTCCCGGAGAGCAAGCCATCGGCCGGGGTTCCTATCCAGATCGTTGCCGGCGGACCTGATATACGCTGGAACCCGGTCAAGGAATCATACTTAAAGCTGATAACGCTTGCACAGCAGAGCATCTACATACAATCTCCTTATTTTATCCCGGATGACAGTGTCCTCGACGCCCTTCGCATTGCTGCTCTTTCAGGTGTCGATGTACGAATCATTATCCCGGTGAAACCTGATCATCCCTTTGTCTACTGGTCAGGTTATTCGTATATCGGTGATCTCCTTGATGCGGGAGTAAGGGCATATACGTATGATACAGGCTTTATCCATGCAAAGACTATTGTCGTAGACGGTCTTGCCGCATCGGTCGGAAGCGCAAACTGGGATGTCCGGAGCTTCCGGCTCAATTTCGAGGCGAATGCCATTATCTATGACCCGGAATACGCCGGAGCGCTATATTCCATATTCCTTCGGGACCTCGACAGCTGTTCAGAAATCACCCTTGAAAAATACCGAACACGTCCTGCATGGCTGAAGATCAAGGAATCCGTTTCACGACTCTTCTCGCCGCTGCTTTAACAACGGGGACCGGCACAATGACCGGAAAGACTCCCCTTTTTTTAATCAAATCTTTCCTTCATGCGATCACACATACGATAAGATAAGATCTAAGTTTTTTGCCTCCCCGCTGTTTTGTATGGGTTGATGGGAGCTCAGTTCTTTGAGGGAATACTAAATAGTCACTGAATCGCCACCGTCAGCGGGAATAGAGAATTATCACATCTTTTATCAGAGTACACGGGTACAATCGTTGTTGGCGACCGTAACCGCCGGCCCGGATTTGCCAGGCTTGAGCCTTCGCGGTATTTTCAGGGGCGGCGACGTGTATGGTATCGGGAGGTATGCATCTGAAAGCCTCCACATATCATTCCTATAAGGAAGACCATATCCACACGAAATAGCGAAGAGACAGGTTTAGAACCGAATTGATATGCAAAAGCTGATTCCATACCGGTATGCAGGGACGGAATAACCAGTGCCGGGAAAAACGGCATCCGGTAACTTAAGAATGCCAGAACAAAAAATCACCCGGATGATCCGCGGGCAGCAGGCACAAGGATCATTCCTTCAGATAAATTGCCCGGAAAATGATATTATAGCCTGTCAAAAAGCATCAGCAGGTCGTTAAAATCTATCCTTCCGTTCCTGTTGTAATCAAAAAGACTGACAGGTTCATTATCTGCAATCCATTCCAGATTGTTGAAAAACAGGATGATATCATCAAAATCATCCCTGCCATTTCCATTCAGGTCCTCATAAAGCCCGTCAGAATCAGTATCGCCCGGGTACTGGTCAATCCCCGGGAACGCTAAAACTGCGGGGACCATTACCTGAATATAATCCGGAGAAGTGACTTCCACTGATCCGACATCATTCATAACAATCAGACTGACGCTGTAATTACCAGGTACCGAATAAATATGGAGCGGATCCGGCTCATCTGAATATGCCCCGTCTCCGAAGGTCCAGTTCCACATCCATGGATCATTGAGGGAGTCGTCGGTAAACTGCACGAAAAGGGGAGCGGTTCCTGATTTAATATCTGCACTGAAAACCGGGATTGGGAGATCCTGTGAGGGGGTCGGTTCAGTGGTTGGTTCCGGGGCAGGTTCCGTTGTCGGGACCGTCGTCGGAACGGTCGTGGGAATGGTCGTATGCGGTGTTGTCACCGGCAGGGTAGTCGGAACAGTTGTGGGGATGACCGGCGTAGAAAATGAGAGGTCAAGCCATTTAATACCACTGCCAAAATACGGGCTCTGATCCGCTTTAAGGCCGTTTGAATAAAATTCGACCTTGATCGGGTAATGTGAGGCGGTATCCGGTTCTGTCGGCTGGACAATAAGTCTCGGTGCAAAGACACAACTTGCCCCGTAAACCCCGGGCGCTGTTGTCGTGAACTGTCCCCGGACATTTCCGTTGATTCTGGCAACAATTGTCGTGCCGGCAGGTGCATCATTGCCGTCAATAGTAATCTTTCCGAAATATTGTGCAGGTGCAGGTACAAACGCCGTCACCGTTATAACGCTTGTTCCAAAAAAAAACAGCAGAATAATGAGAAAGGGAAGGAGTCCCCTCCGGTATTGTAAATAGTTCACATGCCACCAGATCCAGTTCTGGCGGCAATCTATAAAATATCGATCCCTTTCAGGAACACCCGCACTCCGGTCAGTCCAGGACTCATATAAAAAAACGAACCACTCAGCGAAAAAGAAGACTGCCATATATGAACCAGTGATCATTTCGGGTACCCTGCCTGATGACGCCCCCCGTGACCATCTTCGAAAATGCTGCTGCACGATATGAGATTTCCTCTTTTCTGGTAAAGAGCAGTAGAAAATAGCGGATCATAGTTCTATCTTTCGTCATTCCCGGTCAGTCTTACGAAGGAAAAAAGCGGGAACGAAAACCATTAACAGCTAATGATACCATACATCCGCGTATCGGGCTGTTGTAGCCAGGTCATATCCGCATCCTACGAAAATCAGGCCCGAAAATTTTGGTGGATTTTAAAATGAACAGGGAGCACGGACCATTCCAGGTTGAACCGGTATCATGGGAAAAAGCAATCAGCCTTTCGGCTGAATTATCAGGCCTGATTAAAAAATCCGCTTACAACCCGGACCTTGTAGTAGCTATCGGGCGGGGAGGGTATGTACCTGCACGGATTGTCTGCGATTTCCTTCTTTCAGATCATCTTACCAGCATCAGAATTTCACACTGGGGAGTTGCAGCCCGGAAAATGGAACGGGCAGAGGTCATATACCCGCTCAACACACCGGCTGACGGAAAAAAAATCCTGATCATTGACGATGTCACTGATACCGGGGAGACCCTCTCGACCGCTGTCGGGTATATCAGGGATCTCTGCCCGGAAGAGATCAAAACAGGCGTATTACAGCATAAAAGCGTCTCTTCTTTTGTTCCTGATTATTATGCAGAAGAGTTGACACAATGGCGGTGGATTGTATATCCCTGGGCGTTCTATGAGGACCTCACCGGTTTTATAATCTCTGTCCTGGATGATGAACCCTGTTCAGCTGATATGATACGGATCAGGCTTGAAAACCGTTACATGCTGAAGCAGGACGAAAAAGATATTGGCCCAATCCTTGCTGATCTCGTTTCGGCGGGAAAAATAATTCGTTCCGGCTCCCGTTTTGTTAAAAAAGATATTACCGGCTCATTATCACGCGGCCCGGACCCGGCCTGTTTCATTGAATAGGGGGCAGACTCATGCGGGGTCCGGAGAGAATTCAGTTTTTCCCGCTCCTTGCTATGTGGTGTAGCGTATAGAAACTCAAATCTTTGAGTATAAGGCAAATGGTAACTGAATCGCCGCCTTTCGATGCCTAAAATTTACTCTTTTGGTTCTTTGCTCTGTCGTGCGGATACAATTTTCAAAGTGAGCGTAATATCTTTGAGGTTGTTCCCGTCAAATCCTCACTACGATGAACGTCGCCGCCCCCGAAAATAACGCGGAGGCCCCCGCCCAACGAAGCCGGGGCGACGATTACGGTCACCAATAAAGGTTTTACCCGGGTTCTCTGAGGGAAGATGAGATAATTCTCTGTTCCCGCTGACGGTGGCGATTTAGTGACTATTCATTATTCCCCTGCAGAACTGAGATCCCATCACCACATTCAAACCAGCGATGAAGCAAAAAAACCAGGTTTTTAAAAAATGTTGGGTAATGCGGGGTCCCTGAAAATAAGCAGGACCGGGGAACCTGCTTTGCCTCAACACCGGGATTATTTATTGAAGGTAATAATAATCAGGCTGTTCCGGCCATAGACCCGATATGAAACAACTATTACCGTAAATTCATGCGATCACAAAATAATCGTCATTACACCGAGTGAAAGGAGCAGGACAACAACAGATGAAAGAATGAATGCACCCATCATTATAGCGACTGCAATCCTTCGCTCCCAGGCAAATATCCAGGCAAGAGCAGGACATACATAAAAACCAGCAATAATAATCCCGGGTATCAGGCCCCATATCCCATACCGGTGAATCACATTTCCTGCCCGGGAACCCTTGACCCGTTCCAGGAACCGCCTCACCTTCTCTGACCTGGCAGAAAAATAGTCGAAGAGTTCAAGTGAAACGAAAATCACCCCGGACGCAACAGACGCCACAACAATAATAAGAATGACAGGCGGGACTTCGAGCACAAGACCGGGCAGTACTGCCCCATACTCAATTAACAGAGTGCTCCCGATTAATGCCAGTGTAACAGCCGGGGATATACCTGCGATCGCGGTTATACCAAATGGGACAAGAACCATGCATATACCAATGATCCAGCCCATCCGGGCCATGTGTCGATACTTCTCCAGCATTAAGAGTCTCCGAGGGTCACCTGTTCCTTTAAATGGCGTTTCCATGACAATTTTTTGAGTGCCGGCGCATAGACCGGCACCTCAGAAACGGTTTGGGTTCCGGAGTTTCTTACCTGAAATCCAGAGATTTATACCAGATCCCTCCAGCCGGCAAATACGACAACAGTTTTTTTCGAGCCAGGCATATTTTCTTTTCAAACATTAAATAGTAAGAGTGAAGCCAGACACCCCTGGGTTCATGCACGAGTCTTTTTTATCACTGTTTGGGCGGGAAAACCGCAAAAATATATTCACTGATTTTAATGCCACCAGGTTTTCAGGCACTGCAGTTCAGGATGGATTACAATGATTCTATCCTCTGCTACCAACGGAATGACTCTGCGTGCCGGACTTCATTCACTGTTAATGAGAAAACGAAAACCCCCCCTACAGAAAGTGCTTATAGGACACAAAGCAATATACGAGATGTATTCTGGTCATACCTGCCCAAAAAAAGAAGGCACACCCGAAAATGGCAGAATGACCGGGCACTATGAAGGTGTACAATGACAGGAACACGAGGATACTTTAAAGAAGGGAAATGGGTAGAAGAAAAGATCAGTGAAGAAAAAGCAGGAACAGATAAACCTGATGCAAAAGCACTCGAGAAGCGCATCGATGAGGTCTCCTCAACGGTGTCAAGGACCTTAAGTGACGTCATCGGGCTTGCACGTGATCTTGTTGTTACCAGGGAAGGCCATATGGTCGTCCAGAAAAAAATTGATGAAGCAGGGAAATCTCTTGATTCCGCGATTCACGACATGATTGCCGAGGTAAAAAAATCCACAGAACCGGCAAAAAAGACAGAATCCAAAGACCCGGAAAAAGAGATTAAAATTAAATAAAGATTTTTAAATCTGCGGGTTTATCGGCTGGAACGGCATGTCCTGGTCAATGACCTTGTAGCGGTCGCCGGTAGCAAGTACAACATACACCATGACGCGGTCAGTCCCGGTGGTACCTGGAAGAACAATCTGGGTATTCATCTGGGGATTATTCCTCGTTTCCTCTTCTTCGCGTCCGTCAGAGGTGTAGACAATCGCCTGCATCTGTTCTACGAAGACGAGACCCTGCCCGCCCCGTAACGAGACCGTGATATATGGATCTGTTGATATCGTATTCTTTTCAACGGTTATTGTAACCGAGTATTCCGGGGGAACAATATCTGTCGGCTCCGGAACCAGTGAATAAGAAGTCGTCACCGGGACTGGAGCTGAAGGTACTGATGTCGGCACTGTTGTTGAATAAGTCGTCTGAACCGGTGTTCCGGTCCCCTGTTGGGTGCAGCCTGCAGTAATGATGGCAAGGACTGCGAGTGTACACATGAAAATCACGGTAATAGTGTTCATATATCCCCAGTGGTAATCCAGATATTTGAAATCTTCCTATTATTCTTTCACCGCGTATACATAAACGGTAAAAATAGTGGTCCGGTCGAGATGCAAATAACATAACCTTGAAATCCGGTCCCGGAGATAAACCTTATTTCGGATGTACTGACCTCGTAGAGGAATGGTGATGAAATATTGACTGGCAGGGAACCGTTTTCTTTCAAATCCTTATCTATCAGGTATTCCCTTGTCTTTTTCATCGTGATTATCATCCTGATCGTGATTGGATTTCTCGTGACGGTTTCGTATATACAGGCAAAGGATGACATGATCAGTCAGAACCGCTATCTCGAGGAATATACAGAGATGAATATCATTGAGTCCCTGACACTTGTGGACAAGGGCCTCAAATTGTATGATGATACCTTAAACGGACAGATGGAGGAAGCATTCGGGCAATTCCTCCGCGCCTATAAAACAGCTGACAAAA
>JBFYKV010000149.1:0-20400 GCA_041305745.1 Methanoregulaceae archaeon
ACTCGGCTACCTTATCATCTATGCCTACAACTTCGGCCAGATCCAGGTGATAATCGCGGGGATGGTGGTGATAGGAATCATCGGTCTCGTTATTGATTCCCTCCTCAAACACGTGGAACGGAAGAAGTTCATGTGGCAGGGGCTTGAGAGGTAGGTGAAAAATTCATGAAATTAAAAATAGAGCACCTTGAAAAGAGTTTCCTTTCGAAAGCCGGGGAACACATCACCGCCCTTAAGGATATCAACCTGGAAATCGAAGACAAGGAGTTTGTCTGCTTCCTTGGCCCTTCGGGATGCGGAAAGACAACACTGCTCCGCATTATTGCCGGGCTCGATTCCGCCACCGGGGGTAAGGCAGTCATTGACGACCACGTGATTACCGGCCCTGACCCGAAGATGGCGATGATATTCCAGGAATATTCCCTCTACCCGTGGAGGAATGTCTTCGATAATATTGCGTTCGGCCTTGAGGTCCGGGGTATCCCGAAAGAGGAGCGTCATAGTGCTGCCACAAGATATATTGAACTCGTCGGTCTCACAGGGTTTGAAAACAGCTTCCCCTACGAGTTGTCGGGAGGTATGAGACAGAGGGTGGCCGTGGCCAGGGCGCTCTCGGTGGAACCCGAGGTACTCCTCATGGATGAGCCGTTCGGGGCACTCGACGCACAGACCCGGAACAAGCTCCAGAAAGAACTCCTGGATATCTGGGAAAAGACTAAAAAAACAATTATTTTTGTAACTCACAGCGTGGACGAGGCAGTATACCTTGCGGACAGGATCGTGGTACTCACCCGCAGGCCAGGCATGGTGCGGGAAATAATTCCCCTCGACATTCCGCGGCCACGTGACCGGACCAGTTCCGGATTCGCCCGGATTCGCCGCCATGTCCTTGATCTTATCGAGGAAAACGGACATCCCCAGTAAGGTTTAATAGGACTCATCTCCATTTTATAAAGCACGAATAGGGACGAGGAGTTCTGAGAGATGGTACGAAAACCAGGAAAGATGTACAGGAATATCGCAAAGAAAGCATATACACGCAGAGAATATATGGGCGGGGTTCCTGGAAGTAAAATAGTTCAGTTCGAGATGGGGAACCTTTCACAGGAATTCCCACTTGAGATAAACCTTACCGTAGAAGAGGCCTGCCAGATACGTCATACCGCACTTGAGGCTGCACGTATCAGTATCAACAGGAAACTCATCAAGGATATCGGGAGAATGAACTTCCACTTAAAGCTGAGGGTGTACCCACACCACGTGCTTCGTGAGAACAAACAGGCGACCGGCGCAGGAGCTGACCGTGTATCAGAAGGCATGCGGCTTGCCTTCGGAAAGGCTGTCGGGACTGCAGCCCGCGTGGCATCCGGACAGATCATCTTTACTGTCTACACCACTCCCCAGTACATAGACAAGTCAAAGGATGCCCTCTGGCACGGTGGCCAGAAACTCCCCTCACCCACGTATATAAAGATCGTCGAGAAAAACATGCCGGAAGCCCCGGCACCAGAGTAACTTTTTTCTCCCGGCCTAACTTTTTTCCCGGTGAATTTTCACAACAAAAGACAGAAATTATTATACTTTTCTTTTCCTCATAATAAACGATGGTAAACACGGCAGAATCCTCCTTGCTGAATGCAATTTCCCGCTCAACCTGCCGTGCATTCCGCGAGGCAGAAATCCACCTGCCCGGCGATGTGGTCAGGGCCCTGTCGCGGGCTGCCAAACGTGAGACCAGTGACCTGGCACGTGGCGAGCTTGCGAATATTTTATCCAACATCAGCCGTGCAGAAGAGCTTGGCGTTCCGATATGTCAGGATACCGGCGTTCCGGTTATCTACCTGACCATCCCTCCTGATATCGCCCTCACTCCTTCCATATACGAAGCCGTGGCGAAAGGGGTACGGGATGCCACACAGGCAGTGCCACTGCGCCCGAACGTGGTACACCCGCTCTCGAGGGAGAATACAAAAGATAACACTGGCCTCGGAATGCCTGCAGTCCATGTGCAACCCGGGGAACGGCTCACTATTACGGTATTGCCGAAAGGTGCCGGTGCAGAGAACATGTCCCGGATTGTCATGATGCTCCCTTCGCAAAAAGACCAGATACCTCGCGTAGTCGCAGAAACGATGCTGCTCGCCGGGGGCAAGCCATGCCCGCCGGTAATCCTCGGTGTCGGGATCGGCGGCACGTTCGACGGGGCAGCGGCGCTTGCAAAAGAGGCCCTCCTTTTGCCGGTCGACACGATGGATGAGTTCGAACAGGAACTGTGTGATATCGTCAACGAACTCGGTATCGGACCCATGGGCCTTGGTGGAAAGACCACTGCACTGGCCGTGAAGGTCAAATGTGCGGGATGCCATACTGCATCACTTCCCGTCGCCGTCAACGTGCAGTGCTGGGCATGCAGGCGGGTATGCATCGAGGTGGAACGATGACCGGCACAAACCTCTGCACGCCGCTCGGAGACGAAGTCCTGTCACTCCGTGCAGGCGACCGGGTCACCCTTTCGGGAAGGGTCTATACCGCCCGTGACGAGGCCCACCTGAGAATGATGGAAGAGGGAATCCCGTTTGATCCAAAGGGTGCAGTAATTTATCACTGCGGCCCGGTCATTCAGGACAACCGTATCGTTGCTGCAGGCCCTACCACGTCGGCACGGATGAACAACCTGAGCGGTTTTTTGATTGATGCAGGAGTACGGGCATTGATTGGAAAAGGCGGCATGGGACCGCAGATCGTGGAGCAGCTCAAAGGAAAGGCGGTATACCTTGCATTTACCGGTGGCTGCGCCGCACTCGCCGCTTCACGGATGAAACTCGCCGGGGTTTTTTTTGAAGACCTCGGAATGGCGGAAGCGGTCTGGGCATTTGATCTCGACTGCATCCCGCTGGTCGTGGGAATAGACGCCCATGGAAACGATATCTTCAGGGACGTGACAATGAATTCAGAAAAGGTGTTTCAAAAGCGGTTTTACACGGGAAAAGGACCTGTATCATGAAACTGGTAATTGACGAACGACGATGCAAGGGCTGCAACCTCTGTACACTGGTCTGCCCGTACCGGATATTCCGTCCCGGAAAAACCCCGAACATGAAGGGCGTTGTGGTACCCGAACTTGACAGGCCGGAACGGTGCACAAACTGCCGACTCATGCACCTCTACGGAAGGACCCTCTGTGGCATGTGCCAGATGATATGTCCTGACCAGGCTATCCACTGGGAAGAAGAAAAACCAAACGAACCCCATAAGGTGGCGATTGAATATTGACCCGTACTGACTTTATGCAGGGCAACACTGCATGCGCCGAGGGAGCCCTCGCAGCAGGCTGCAGGTTTTTCGGCGGATACCCTATCACCCCGTCGACTGAAGTGGCCGAACATATGGCCAGGAAGCTCCCGAAAACCGGGGGCGTCTTCATCCAGATGGAAGACGAGATCGCCAGCATGGCATCGATCATCGGTGCATCGTGGACCGGGAAGCGTTCCATGACAGCAACAAGCGGTCCCGGTTTTTCACTGATGATGGAGAATATCGGCTATGCCGTTATGACCGAAACCCCCTGTGTTGTGGTGAATATCCAGCGTGGCGGGCCGAGTACCGGCCAGCCGACCATGGCCGGACAGGGCGACATGATGCAGTGCCGATTCGGTTCGCACGGTGATTATAGTATCATTGCACTTGCACCTGCAAGCGTTCAGGAGATGTTCGACATGACAGCAGAGGCGTTCAACCTCTCGGACCGGTTCAGGACTCCTGCATTCGTGATGGCAGACGAAATAATCGGGCACATGCGCGAGAAACTCGTGATACCCGACACCGTTCCGGTGCAGGAAAGAAAACCGCTCCAGAAGGGTGTTTTACCGTTTCACCCTGACAAAGACCTCGTTCCCGGATTTCCGCAGTTTGGAAAGGGATACGGGGTACATGTCACCGGCCTCACGCATGATGAACGGGGATACCCCTGTGCTACAAGCCCCGGCCTGCACGAAGAGCTTGTCAGACGCCTCGTCAACAAGGTTGAATCGCGCCGCGATGAAATTGCCGACTATGACGTTGTCAACCCTGACGCGGAAACGGTGTTTATTTCCTATGGAGTACCTGCACGGTCGGTCCAGCAGGTGCTCCACGACCAGAACAACCCGGATATCGGGCATTTAAGACTGAAACTCGTCTGGCCGTTCCCGGAATCTGCCCTTCGCATATTTAAGAACGCAAAGACGTTCCTGGTCCCGGAATTAAACCTCGGACAGATAGCCCGCGAGGTGCAGCGACATACCAGTAATGAGGTTATCATGCTCCCGAAACTCGGGGGAGCACTGCATACGCCGGCCGAGCTGACATCAGCGGTGGAGGCATACCTGTGACGTACCTGGAATGGTTCAGGGAAGACCGCCTGCCCCACATCTACTGCGCGGGCTGCGGCAACGGGACCATTATCAACTGCACCCTGATGGCCGTCGATGAAATGGGTTGGAAGAAAGAGGAGACCGCATTTATCTCCGGCATCGGGTGTTCGTCCCGTGCACCGGGGTATATCGTCACTGATTCGCTCCATACCACCCATGGCCGTGCCCTTGCATTCGCCACAGGGGTGAAACTGGGCAATCCCGATCTCCATGTCGTCGTCTTTACCGGAGACGGTGACCTCGCGGCAATCGGGGGAAACCACTTCATCCACGCCTGCCGGCGGAATATTGATCTTACCGTTGTATGCATGAACAACCAGATCTACGGCATGACCGGCGGGCAGGGGAGCCCGACAACCCCGATGGGTGCATTATCCACGACCACCCCGTACGGGTCCGCAGAACCCGCATTCGACCTGTGCGAACTGGCGATTGCCGCAGGTGCGAATTACGTCTCGCGGTGGACATCCTACCACGTCAAGGAACTAACGCGGGCAGTCCTTACCGGCCTGCAGACCCCAGGACTTTCCTTTGTTGAGGCACTTGTCCAGTGCCCGACAAATTACGGGCGAAGAAACAAGTTCAAACAGGCGCTCGACCAGGTCGAGTTCATGAAGAGCCATACCGTCCTTATCCAGAAACTGAAAAGGATGGAAGAGCAGGGCGAGAAACTCCCTGACCCCGTTATCCCGGTAGGGGAGTTCGTGCGACGGAACCGGCCGGCACTTGGGGTGAAGGTATGAGACACGAGGTACGGTTCTCCGGGTTCGGAGGCCAGGGAATAATCCTTTCGGCAGTGATCCTGGGAAGGGCCGCTGCCATGTATGACAATAAATTCGCCGTGCAGACCCAGGTCTACGGGCCCGAGGCACGGGGCGGGGCATCGATGAGTGCGGTCATTATCGATGATGACCCGATCCTCTTCCCGAAAGTGATCAACCCTGATATTTTTGTCATCATGTCTCAGGAGGGGTTTGAGAAATACGGAGCGGAGGCACCTGCAGGTGCAGTGATGCTCGTTGATTCGGGCCTCGTTCATTCCCGGCCGGCATGCCGCTGTATCGGGGTCCCGGCTACGAGGGAGGCAAAACAGACCCTGGGACGCGAGATCGTGGCAAATATTGTCATGCTTGGTGCACTGGTCGCATCCACCCACGTCGTGGGAGAGACTGCAATTGAAAAAGCAATCCTTGACAGTGTGCCGAAGGGGACTGAATCCTTAAACCTCAAAGCCATGAACCGGGGATTCGAACTGATTTCAAAAGGAGCGTGAATTTCGTGAAACTGCTGGAATACGAAGCAAAACAGGTGTTTAGTGAATATGGGATCGCTGTACCGAAGAGTATCCTTCTAAAGAGCCCGGAAGAACTCCAGGCCCGGATAAACGCAATCGGGGACAGGTTTGTCTTAAAGGCACAGGTTGACGTGGGCGGACGGGGGAAGGCAGGCGGCATCCTCATGGCTGACAAGGCGACCGGAATCGCAGTTGCCCGTGAACTCTTCGCAAAAGAGATAAAAGGGCTGGCAGTGAAGGAAGTCCTTGCCGAAGAAAGACTTGAGATCACACAGGAATATTACCTTAGTATCGCGATCGACCGTTCCAGCAAGCAGGCACTCATCCTCTTTGCCGATGCAGGTGGTGTTGATATCGAAGCCCTTGCACGGGAAAAACCTGATGCCGTCCGGAGGGTTTCAATTCCGGTGATCATGCATGAACTCCCGCCATTCATGATCCGGGAGCTGCTCGGCCGTGCACCAAAGGAGATCGGCACCGTCATAAACAGGCTTTACCGGGCATTCTGTGAAAAGGACGCTCTTCTCGCCGAAATAAACCCGCTCGTCACCACCCCGTCCGGGGTATACGCTGCAGATGCCAAGCTCATCATCGATGACAACGCGCTCGGACGCCAGGGGATCACCCTCAACCGCGACCTGACGGAACGCGAACGACAGGCTGAAAAACACGGGTTTTCCTACGTTGAATTAAACGGCGATATCGGGGTCATCGGGAACGGTGCGGGGCTCACCATGGCAACCCTCGACCTGATCGAATATTACGATGGCATGGCTGCTAATTTCCTCGATGTAGGCGGCGGGGCAGAACAGGAACGTGTCATGCATGCAGTACGGCTCGTCGCAGGCGTCCCGTCGGTGAAGGTCATCATCGTGAACCTGCTCGGCGGTATCACGCGCTGCGACGAGGTCGCAAAAGGCATCATCAGCGCACAGATCGACCAGGAGGTCATTGTCAGGCTGGCAGGGACCAACGAAGAGGAAGGACGGCATCTCCTCTCGCAGGCAGGATACCAGATGCTGGACACGATGGAACAGGCAGTCAAGGCTGCAGTGGAGGCGACACGATGATTTACGGCGATAAAAAGACCGGGATAATTGTACAGGGCGCAACCGGGCGGCAGGGTGCATTCCATATCGCGCTGATGAATGAATATGCAGGCAGTGCAGGCGGACGAGGTGTCGTGGCAGGTGTCACTCCTGGCAAAGGCGGGCAGGAAGTGCACGGGGTCCCGGTTTATAACAGCATCCGCGAGGCGATGAAGGACCATGACGCATCGGTGCAGGTCGTCTTTGTCCCGGCGCAGGCGGCCGGCGATTCGATCATGGAGGCTGCGAATGCGGGAATTGAACTGGTCGTTGCCATTACCGAACATATCCCGGTACATGACACGATGAAGGCGATCTCGTTTGCGACGTTGAACGGGTGTGCGGTAATCGGGCCGAACTGTCCGGGGCTTCTCTCCCCGGGCGAGGTGAAAATGGGCATCATGCCGGCACAGCTCTTTTCCAGGGGAAATATCGGCGTTATCTCCCGGAGCGGTACCCTGACATACGAGATCGTCGATGAACTCACGCGGGCGGGGCTTGGCCAGAGCACCGTTGTCGGTATCGGCGGAGACCCGGTTATCGGCCAGACGTTTGTCGACGTGCTTTCCCGTTTCGAGGACGACCCCCTGACAAAGGCAGTCGTCCTTATCGGTGAAGTCGGGGGTGCGCTTGAGGAAGAGGGCGCACGTTCGACCGATCTTCCCATTGTATCATATATCGCCGGTGTTTCTGCACCTCCCGACAAGCGGATGGGTCATGCAGGTGCAATTATCGAAGGCGGGGAAGGGGACGCACGGTCAAAGATCACCCGTTTGAAATCGCTCGGAGTCCCGGTTGCATCCCGCCCCTCTGAGATCCCGAGGCTCATTAAAGAGATCGTATAAAGCGTTCATTTCGCCCCGCAGGTGCAGGGGGACATGATACCGAATTTTTCAGGAATACAATCTGAAAAATTGCACCGCCCATTTTTTCTGACTGAACTTTCAGGCACCAGCATCTGGAAACAATATAAATCTTCAAAAGAAACGTAAAGGGTACTAGCGGGTATGCACTATGAGCCAGTACAATAATTCCGGATTCGATCCTGATGATGAGACCGACGAGGTGCAGGGTCCGGAACGATATCTTCAGCCCGGGGAAGAACTCCTCATATTCAGTACGGACGTCCAGATTAAAAAGTTCCGGTTTGAAGCGTTCCTGACCAGCAACAGGCTTTTCCTCGTCGACTTAAATGAGAAAAAACCAGGAGTGACTGCAAAGGAGATACCGGTGGACTCTATTGTAGATGCCTACCTTGAACAGTCCCCGTCGCAGGAACCAATACTCGTACTCTCCATCCGGACCTCTGACGAAGATGTAAGGACGATGAAGATGGTCTTTCCACACACCGGGGAAGACCGGCTGTCGCAGGCAGAAGAATGGGTCCACCTTATCCAGCACGGGCCGCACGGCCGTGAACCGGCACCGTCCTCTATGGGTCCGGGAGAGGAATTTAAAATGCCGGCACGCGAAGCCCCGGCAACAGCCCCGGAGGCACGCTCCCTGTCAGAGACAATCGTCTTCCCGGTCGCACGGAAACCCGCCCCGGCAAGCCCGGCGGAACCGCCGGCACCTGTTGCAGAACCCCGGACGGTTATGCAGGACGCCCCGGCATACGAGAAAAGACCTGCTCCGGCCCCGTTGTCTTCCTCGGTGACCGTGATCCAGTTCTGTTTCCATTGCGGTAAAAAACTCCCGCCCAATGCAAATTTCTGTCCGTTCTGTGGGACACGGATGCAACAGGTGCATACCCCGGACAAGATTCCTGCCCCGGCCCCGGCCCCAAAATCGCGTAGCCAGCCCCTGCCTGAGCCTGAACCTGTAAAAACTCCGGAAAAGAAAGAGAAAAAAGGCGGTTTCCGGTTTTTCAGGCGATAAATTTTTTCCCTGAGTGGATACTTACCTGAACAGTGAAAGTCTGCCATTAATAATTCAGGTTCTTTACAAACCCATTCCATCCTTTTGCAATTCCTGCTGAGTTATTGCAAAAGTATTCAACAGAGCGTGCTATGAGCCTTTGGCTCATAGATGAGCATGAAAAACGGGTAACCGTGATGAACCAGACTTATTCACACCAGCCACAATTGCTGTAATTTTTCACCACGCAGTTTTGTAACTGAATGAACATATTCAACGGGTTTTCATCACAATTCAGTCCCGTTATTAACTTTTTTAACGACCTTTTTTGTCGCCCGGATTCGAAAGGCTGAGCCTTTGCGGCATTTCCGGGGGCGGCGGCGCAAATGGTACATGAGTTTATATAAGGCAGTCCTGCTCAGCTCTATCAAAAAATGCACTGTTAAAAATGATTATCCTTCCAGATCCTCGTGAAGACCAGTCAATCAAATGCTGTACCTTCATACTGATAGATCACCGTGCCATTCACAGGGTGCCATCCCTCCTGCGAACCGGTCAGGTCCAGCATGATTTCATCGGTATACACCGCTTTGTAACATCCCGGTTCAGAATATCCGGAAAGACCGGTCCTTTCAGGGATGACCCCGTTTATAATTATATAACCATGAAGGCGGGTGCTTTCCGAAGCATCGTACCTGGCATATACACGCGACCGGTACGAAACGGCCGGAAACAGGAGCGTCGATGCTGGTCGCATGCTGCCATCGGCATCTCCCTTCTGTATCTCTATTCCCGTTTTTGGGTAAAGCAGAGGATTATTGAGGGCAGGGGAACCTCCCGGAAGCGAAATTCGGGCCGGGACCACTATCCTGAATATGCAGGTAGTATCCGGGGGGACCTCTCTGGCAGGGATAACCTGCATGCACCCATAAGCGTTTTCACCTGAGGATATGACATTATCACACTTCACTGCTTCCGGAGCATCTATTTTAAGGAATATGCCGTCATCACCATCGATGATCATAATACTCCATCCTGCGGGTGCACACATACCTTCTCCACGCTCGACGGCATCAGCAACAGTCGACACCCCATCGAGGTATGGCAATGGCACCATGAGCGAAAAGTTCGTGACGGGAGCATCGGTCATCAGCTTTACTTCGTAAATATACAGCCCGTTGGTCCCACCGTCCCGGGAATTTATCTGCCCGGGCCCATGAATACAGCCGGAAAATGCCACGGCTGCAACAAGAAGGGCGAATGAAACCGACAGGTATACGCGGACCTGTTTCATTTCGTTTCACCTTTCTCTCCTTTTTTCACGGGACCGGGCCCGGGTTTTTTTTCAGCGATTATCATCTGTACAACTGAGCCCTCGTGATAATCGTCACGGATATCCCCCTTATAGACTATTGACAAACCGGCCTTTTCGAGTGCTTCAAGGTATCCGGGAGTAAGAAACGGCTGTTCCCTGGTCAGATGCCCCTCGCCCCTCCGGGTGTTTTCAAGCGTCCAGAGTCTCATCTCAAGCATCGTATAGACATCCTTTTGTTGACACTCCCCTGACTGGACATTTACAAATACTCCGCCGGGATTCAGTGCCGAAGAGATCTTTGAAAGCATCTCAATACTCTTTCCGCTGGGATTTGATGATGAAAAGACAAGATCATATCCTGTGCCGATATCATCGGAAAAAAAATTGCCACCCACCGTTTTCACTCTTGTAGCCCCGAATTTCCTGATATAGTCATCAGCAAGCGCCGTTACAAACGGGAGGTCAAATACCACTGCATCAAGCGAGGGATTCGCCCGGGCCAGTGCAATTGCATAAAGACCATGACCGCCGCCGAGGTCAATCATACGCCGGAAGGAACCAAACCCTGGAAGGTCCACAATCGGCCGTATCGTCCTCTGCAGACGTCCGGCAAGGGCATTTTCCGCCATGGCAGGAAGCGATAAATCACGGAAAAAGTGTTCTTTTTCATAGGACACAGGGCCGGATCTCATAATTGCCGGGAGTTGCATAAAAAGGTCCATCGACTGCCGCCAGGTCTTTTCGATGTACCGGACCTGTGAAAACTGCGACGAAGCGGTAAGATAGGCAGACGCCAGGGATGAATTCCGGTACATTCCGCCGGACTGTTCGAGGAGCCCGAGACTCCCGAGGACCCTGCAGAGTTCTGATACAATCTCTTCACGTGCGTCTATTCGTGATGCGAGGGCAGATACAGGGCATGGTACTTCCAGTTCCTCGAAGACTCCCGTCTTCACTGCCGCTGCGATGCACGCCATCCTGACAAGGCCATGCATCGACCCGTCTATGAGTGAAAAAAAGGCTGTTGGTGGCACCGGCGGTTCATCAAGCAGATTTATTGGTTTATCCATGGTCAGGCCCATAACGTCCTTGTCTGCACAGCCACATTAACTATTCCCTTTTTCGTTTCCCCAACACACCAGTGATTTCCCGGGAGATATAAAAGGAATGATTAAGTGATTTCCACACATTTTAATAATGATCATCTATCCGGATAATGAGGGATTTAATGAAGAGAAATATCAAAGTCGAAGCGCTTCACCAGGTTCCACTGGAAAAACAGCAGATTGAACTCGTTGAACGGAAATGCATCGGTCACCCGGACAGCCTGGCCGATGGAGTTGCAGAATCTATCAGCAGGGCACTCTCACTGGCATATATTGAAGAGTGCGGGGCTGTTCTCCACCACAATACTGACCAGGGGGAGGTCGTTGCCGGGGAATCAATGCCGAAATACGGCGGTGGAAAGGTTATCAGGCCGATCTACATGCTCCTTGACGGAAGGGCGACCAAGCAGTTCAATGGCATCAATATAGCCACCGATTCCATAGCCATCGAGGCTGCACGCAACTACCTGAAAAAGACGCTGACAAACATGAACCTCGACCGCGACATAATTATCGACTGTCGCATGGGCACCGGTTCAACCGATCTCCGTGACGTGTTCAAACCCTGCCAGACCAGCATCCCACGTGCAAATGACACTTCATTTGGTGTCGGGCATGCACCGTTCTCAGAGGTTGAAACGATCACGCTTGCATTAAGTGATTACATCGATGACACCCTCCGGCACAAGTATCCGGCAATCGGGCAGGACATCAAGATCATGGGGCTTCGTGACGGCGATACCATCACCCTGACGATCGCCTGCGCAATGGTTGACAGATACTGCTCGGGCCTTGCTGAATACTGCGAATACAAGGACATCCTGCAGGAGCATGCAACGGTCCTTGCAAAGAAGTTCACCAGCCGGAATGTCGTTGTCCATGTCAATACCGCCGATGACATCGATACCGGGAGCGTCTTCCTGACCGTCACCGGGACCTCGGCCGAGATGGGGGACGATGGGTCTGTTGGCCGTGGAAACCGTTGTAACGGGCTTATTACGCCAAACCGGCCGATGAGCATGGAAGCGACGAGCGGTAAGAACCCGATAAACCATATCGGAAAGATCTATAACATCCTCGCCACCCAGCTCGCACAGGAATGCGTCAGGAAAGTTGACGGCATCGATGAAATTTATATCAGGCTCCTCTCGCAGATAGGAAAACCGATTGATTACCCGCTGGTAGCGAGCGTTCAGGTCCTGGCAACCCCGGACACCGCGGTGACCGGTATCAACAGTGACATCGAGTTTGTCATCGATGAGGGGCTTGCAAATATCACCTGCATAACCGAAAAAATAATCCGCGGTGAAGTACGGACGTTCTGAAAGATATGGAAAAGAATAAATTTCCTTCAGCTCCGGTCGAGCGCGAGGATTCCCCGGTCGTCAGGTTGGCCATACCAAACAAGGGCCGCATTTCAGAACCGATAAACGACCTGATGGAGAAGAGCGGACTTCACCTGATCGATCCGGGTGAACGAAGGCTCATCTCCCGCACCCTGGATCCGCATGTCGAGATCCTCTTTGCACGTCCGGTCGATATTCCCGAATACGTTGCAAACGGTGCAGCCGATATCGGGATTACCGGGCACGATATGGTCATGGAACGGGGATCCGATGTTGAAGAACTGCTCGATCTCCAGTTCGGAAAGGCGAGGCTTGTCCTTGCAGTACGGGATGAATCCCATGTAAAATCTGCATCAGACCTCTCGCACGCACGAATTGCAACCGAGTTTCCTGTCATCACCCGGAATTATTTCCAGTCAGGCGGGATACCGGTGACCATCGTTCCGGTGGGCGGGGCATGCGAGGCGACCCCGTACCTCGGCATAGCTGATGCCATCATCGACCTTGTCAGCTCCGGCAACACGCTGCGGCAGAACCGCCTGCGTATTATCGATGACGTCCTTTCGACAAGCACCGTGCTTATCGCAAACCGGTCAGCGCACCAGAAAAAAGCTTTAAAAATCGATGAGATCGTCCTTGCCCTCGAGAGCGTGATCCGGGCGCAGGGGCAGTGCTACCTCATGATGAATGTCAGCCGTTCGCACCTCGATGACGTAAAATCGGTCCTGCCGGGCCTTTCCGGGCCGACCGTCATGGAGGTCGCCTCACGGGAGGACCTTGTCGCAGTCCATGCGGTCGTATCAGAGGAGCGGGTCTACCAGCTTATCAATGCCCTTAAGCAGGCGGGTGCACGGGATATCCTTGTCATGTCAATCGAGAGGATGATCCGCTGATGGAGGTCTTTCCCGCCGTCGATATCCTGCACGGCAGGTGCGTCCAGCTGGTCCAGGGAAAGGCAGAGACAGCCACCGATTTTGGAACACCTCTTGAATGTGCGCGACGCTGGCTGTCATCGGGCGCCCGTGCCCTTCATGTCATCAACCTCGACGGGGCATTTGGCAGGTCAGAAAAAAATGCCGGTCTTATCAGGGAACTGGTCAGCGAAACAGGTGTAACCGTCCAGCTCGGCGGGGGCATCAGGTCGTTTGAGGATGCATGTTCATGGCTTGACTGCGATGTCGAGCGGGTAATTATCGGTACACTCGCCACAAAAGACCCGGACGTCCTGGCAAGACTTGCATCCGAATTCGGTTCAGCCCGTGTCATGGCGGGAGTTGATGCCCGTGGAGACCAGATCGCCATCGAAGGGTGGCAGAAGACCGGTGGCTATTACCTGAACTGGGCATCTCTTTTCGAAGAGAAAGGTGCAGGGTCATTATTATACACCAACGTTGATGTTGAGGGCCTCCAGCAGGGAGTGTCGTTCAATCCTGTCAGCCGCCTTATTGAACATACCCGCCTGCCTGTCACGGTGGCGGGAGGCATTTCCGGGCGAAATGATGTGGCAGGATTAAAAAAGATCGGAGCATATGGTGTAGTACTTGGGTCAGCCCTCTACAGTGGAAAACTAAGGCTCGAGGACGCCCTTGAGGAGAGCAGATGAGGACAGGTGAAGGGAACCGGGAAACACGGGAGACCAGCGTTATCGTGCGGGTCGACCTCGACGGGAAGGGAGACTGCGTCATCCAGAGCGGAGTCCCGTTTTTTGACCACATGCTTAATTCTTTTTGCAGGCATGGCGGATTTGACGTAACCTGTAACGCGACGGGAGATCTCGAGGTTGATAGCCATCATACCATCGAGGATATCGGCATCGTGCTCGGTGACGCATTAAAGCAGGCGATAGGGGAAGGCAGGGGCATAAGGCGGTTTGCATCCATTTCAGTACCCATGGACGAGGCACTGGCGACGGTGGCGCTTGACGTCGGCGGAAGAGGATACCTTGTATACCAGGGGTCATTCTACAACCCGCTTCTCGGCGGCATCGAGAATAATGTCTTCGAACACTTCTTCTACAGTCTCTGCATCAGGGCAGGAATGAATGCACACATTTCATTTTACGGGAAAAATGACCATCACCAGTGCGAGGCTCTTTTCAAGGCGTTCGGCATCGCATTGAAAGATGCAACCCGGATCACGCGTTCTGCTGATGATATCCCAAGTACAAAGGGAAGATTATAGACCATTAAAGGCGCAGCAGGCACCTTTATCCAGGTCCTTTATCCCTGCTCTTCTTTTTTTGAAAAACGACTGACGTTCGTTTATGTCCTGACATTTTCATACACACGTGCGAGTGCTTCCCTCGCAGCAATGCGTACAAAACAATTTTCATCCATGCAGGTCTTAATCAGCGGTCCGACGGCTCTCTGGTCCCCTACTTTTCCCAGTGCAATGGCTGATGCAAACCGGATATCCTTGTCATGGTCACCGAGCGTCATAACAAGTGAATCCACACATCGCCTGTCACCAATATCTCCAAGAGCCTTCGCTGCCGCTATTTTGACCCTCTTGTCCTCGTCATTCAGGGCAAGGACAAGATATTCCGTTGCTGGCGGACCTATCCGGGCCAGATCTTTTACCGATTGAACTATGTCAGGGCTGGTTTTTTCCATTATTGCCAACTTATACCCTGTCATCAACTCCCCCTGCTGGTCCCTCATCCTGAGGGCTGATGAGTGGTTACACACTCTCATAAAAAAGAATGCGCCATTCACCAATGCATGGCATATTTTAATATATTAGTAATAGGAAATGCCATTCCGATTCTACTGCCATCCGGTCAGGGATAACAATACAGAGAAACAGTGGAAAAGCGGCTGACAGAATTTGCAGAAACCCTTTTTAGAACCAGGTTAATCAGAAAAGAGATTGATGCCACCTTGATTTTTTACCCTTTTGCTGAATGGTTTCGTCGTTGTCAGAGAAAGAGTGAGATTATGCGGACTTTGCCGCAAGATCTACGTCTTCTTCCTTGATCGTCTTTCGCCCGGCATGAAGAGCAAGCCTGTTTGCTTCCTTGGTCAGGTTTGCAATGTAATCTTCAGCTTTTGCAACAAGTGCAGCAGCAGCGTCGCTTCCGACTCTCTCAGCACCATTTTTCTTTGCAATTCTAACAACTGCAGCAATAGGTAAATCTGCCATTGTATTTTACCTCATTTCAAAAATGTACCAGGAAATATTTAAACATTTCGTGATTCTCGCCAAATTTTGCTTTAATTAAGCTATCCGGCATTACAACTCATCTGACAGAGTGATTTCCTTCAGGATATCCCCCTCTGCATAAAAAAATGAAATTTGTGGTTTGTATTAATTTTAAAGAATAATTCAGCCCATATATTTACTTTAACAACGATTCTGCCAGCATTAGCGCGTTCACATAATCTGGTGAGGCGCGCGAGGTATCTACAAAGATTCTGTCGATATTTAGCACAGGTGCGCCATGTCCGTGACCCGATCCGAGAAAGGTTAATGTACGGAAGATCAAATTGCCTGAAATGCCTTCAGGGGCGATAATTCCCCCACATGTACCGATGGCGTCCTCGATACAGATCTCGTAATGGACTGCACCGGTGATTCTGGATACAAGTTCTCCATCGGCAAGGCTCTGGTCCACGACAGGATGCCTCCCGATATCACCCATCCGGCCTCCTGAAAGAACACCGATCCGGTCTCCCAGCCCAAACCGGACCGCTATATCCCGCACTTTCGCGACAAGCCTGACTTTATCCGATACTGTCCACCCTTCATCAACACCAACCGGGGCGAGGAAAAATTTCTTACCAAAGGCAGTTTCAAGAAGGGCGGCCCGTTCAAGATGCCCGACCCCGGCCTGGTATTTCAGTGCTTTCAAAGTTTCATTTGCGGGGAGTGTGCCCCGGACAGCTGCATGAATTCGTCCCTCCATGAGGTCATGCACCATCCGGTTCCAGGGCGAATCTGATTCTGAAAGCGAGAAGAGTGAGGGCTGCCCGCTCACTGCCCCGGGACGGCAATAGACCATGACAGACGATTGCAGGCCTGCCTTCCTCACGCTTTCGATAACCTTTCCGGCATTATCCCCTGTACCGATACCGATTATGGTGTGTGACATGGCAGATCATCAGAAAATAATCGCATTATACCATTGCGGGCAAAATCGAAGACTGATGAATCTTCACCCTTGTAGGTGATCCGAAGTTCCCTGCTGGCGTCAATGGTGCCTATTACCGCTGCGGTCATCCCGGCTGCAGCAAACCGCCTGCATACCTCTTCCACGCACGATTCTCGTGCAGTCAGCACAAAACCCATTCCAGGGTATATCCTTACCCATTGTTCAAATGTCATGCCGTTTTCTTTAAGGTCAGGTCGGGGGATTGCATCAAGGTCAATTGTCGCACCTTTCCCGCTGACTTCGAGCAGCATCCCGAGCGTCCCTATGATGCCCGGGTTACTGATATCTTTTCCTGCAGTGACCAGGTGGTCCCGCCCGAGCGATTCAAGCACGCTGATCTGGGCCCGCACTTCCGCTGCCGACTTCATTGTCACCGAGTCCCAGTTCAGGATACACGACGGGTGAACTCTTCCGGTCAGGTCTATAGCGGCAATAACGACATCGCCAATCCCTGCCGTATGGCTGTATATGATGCTGTCTTTTGGGGCCACACCAAGTATCGCCACATCTATCACGCTGTATGGGGTGTCGGGATGGAGATGTCCCCCGACAATCGGGACCCCGAACTGGAGGGAGGCATCATGCATGCCGGCAATCACCTGTTTCTGGATGGATGTGTCTGATATGGAAAAGACATCGACCATTGCAAGGGGCTTTCCTCCCATGGCAGCGATATCATGGATATTGACAAGCACCGAGCAGTATCCTGCCCAATAGGGGTCTGCCTCCATCAGGCGGCTCCATATGCCGTCCGCTGCAAGGAGCAGTGCTTCTGATCCATGATCGATAACAGCCGCATCTTCACCAAACGATGCAATGACGCCGGGTGAGTCGATTCGTATGGCCTTAACCATCTCTCCGATGGCCTGTTTTCTCCGTACCCCCTCGTATTCCCTGACGACCGTCGCAATCTTTGCTGTGGAGCAGCTGTGTACCACTATAACACCAACATTATGATTCCAGTATTGAATTCAGCATCATCAGACATAATTTATTTGATATACGGTCAAAGTGTGGATATGGACTGGGTGGAGAAATACCGGCCCCGACATCTCGAGGATATCGTAGGAAACGGGCCTGCAATACGCCAGATGCTTGATTGGGCCTCTGCCTGGAATAAAGAGAGCCGGCCCCTGATACTGTACGGCAAACCCGGGACCGGCAAAACATCCAGTGCCTACGCGCTTGCCCGTGACATGGGCTGGGAAGTTGTCGAACTGAATGCATCAGACCAGCGTACAAAGGCGGTGATAGAGAGAGTGGCAGGCGGCAGCAGCACCACCGCGAGCCTGACCGGCGCAAAACGTAAACTCATCATACTCGATGAAGCCGACAATCTCCAGGGGACTGCGGACAGGGGCGGGGCACGGGCAATACTCGACGTCATTAAAAACTCCCGGCAGCCAATTATCCTGATCGCAAACGAACTGTATGACCTCCCGGCAGAGATCCGTTCACGGTGCGACCTTGTGCAGTTCAGGGCCCTCCAGGCACGTTCGGTGGCGCCACGGCTGAAATACATCTGCAGTGCCGAGAAGAGGTCCTGCAGCGATACCGCACTCCGGGATATTGCGGAAGAAGCCCACGGGGATATGAGGGCCGCGGTGAACATGCTCTACGCGACGGCCATCGGGAGAGACCAGATCGTTGAGGATTCACTTTCAACTTCACGGAAAGACTCCCGGTCAAGTATTTTTGACCTGATAAGCGGGATTTTCGGGCGGACCGACAGCGATAAGCTCCTCCGGATGTCATACGAGGTGGACGAGACTCCCGAGACACTTGCCCAGTGGATAGAGGCCAATGTAACGCACCTGAAGGAGATCTCACAGGTGAACCATGCGTATGATTCACTCTCACGGGCAGACGAATACCTTGGCTACACCTACCGGCAGCAATACCATACACTCTGGAGATATGCGACTGCACTGATGCTGCTCGGGGTATCCGATGCAGCAGGCGGCGGGGGGATACACGCCCGCATATCGTCGCCTGAACGCTGGAAGAGGATGGGCACGTACCGCAAGCAGAAGATGGTCCGCGTCAACACCCTGCACTCCATCGCGGAACGTCTCCACATGTCCCAGAGCACCGTGAAAGAGGGATACTTAAGCCAGCTCGGCATCCTGATCGAGAAAGACCCGGTCGGGTATGCAAAGGAATTTTCACTCGACGCCGACGGTCTCAACATGTTCCTGCACGACAAGGCAAAGACACAGGCCGTTATGAAATCCATCGCGGCTGAAGAGAAGGGCCGTGAAAAAGAGCGCGATCTCCTGGATAAAGCGGAAGAAAAGAAGCGGAAACCTGTCGAAAAGAAAAAAGAGCCCGCTCCCGTGCAGTCGACGCTGCCCCCGGAACCTGCAGAACCGGAATCCGCACCTGAAGAGCAGAAAAAGACTCAGAAAACACTTTTTGACGGCTTCTGACCGCGGTAGTAGCAGTGGAGGATTACCCCGCAGTCGATGATCTCCCCGCCATCGCCGTACCCCTCGAACCCGAGGTGGTACACGAGCAGGTCGCAGTCGGCCGCCCGGGCGAGTGAGATGAGCGCCCCGGTCATCTCTTCGGCGGGCCGGATTGAGTAGATGAGGTCGAGCCCCTCGTAGAGGCCGAGATCGGGAGAGAAGATATCGTCCTTCACATAGCGGATATCACACTCTTCCGGGGCAGGCCTGATATCGGTGCAAAAGATACGGGCCCCGGCATCACGGATGATCCGGGCGGCGTCAAGGTTCCTTCCGGCCCCGATCTCGGCGACGTTCCCGTAGCGTGACGCGATGAACCGGCCTATATGCCGTTCAATATGTTTATGCCCGCTCATTCCAAGATATAGTGGTAATGGACACCCTTATTTTTTGGGATTGCACGGCCCCGGACGGGTTTCAACTCCCGGTCTCACGGGCTCTCGGGTTTTTGATCGGGAAGTGTCCCGAAGTCCGTAAAAGTCCCGTCCTGCTGAATGGCTACGTCAGCTCACGCCGCCAGATCGATGCAGCAGCGGTGCTGGACGCACTTGATATCTTCAGGCACAGGATGAAGGTCAAAGAGCCGGTGCTCCTCATTATAGGGACCGATCTCTTCAGGCCGGGAGATGAATTCCTCTTCGGCCTTGCCCGGCCTTCTGCAGGGGTGGCGGTCGTCTCCACCGCACGGCTCTGCAATGAATACTACGACCTCCACACCGACGAGGAGATATTCGTCGACCGCATCGCAAAAGAGGGGATGCACGAGCTTGGGCACCTGCTCGGTCTGGACCATTGCTCCGATCCGGCGTGTATTATGTACAACCCGCAGACACTGGAAGACCTCGACCGGAAAAAGAAGCAGTTTTGTAAATCCTGCCAGGAGAAAATACAGGGTGCGGCCCGGGCAGAAGTTGCTCCGCCTGTGACCCGGAAATAATTCAGTGATAGGGTAATTATTGTTCGGAATTTTTGTATAGCCCTTTCACCCGGCTTCAAACAGAAAATGTTCAAATTGATGGTTTTTTTCTTTTGATTCTTGCTCTCACTGTACCAGCAGTTGCCAGTGGTGGAAGTATATTTGATCGGTTCACAACACAGGGCGTGGATTCAACAGTTTCCAATCAACAATATCTGCCAGATATAACGTTTAATTATCAAACGTTCCGGTTTTGAATACCCCCAGGTCAAACGTTGCATCAGGTCTCATCCTACAGGATCAAAAGCTGGTATCATTATTCAAATCAAAAAAATAATGTAACTGTTCAGCTCCGACCGCAAGATCCTAGTACAATGAAGACGTAGTAACAATTAGTGGCTGAAAATAACCAGAATAACCTGAAAGATAGCGATACTATAGAATTATA
>JBFYKV010000150.1:0-13740 GCA_041305745.1 Methanoregulaceae archaeon
GCGGAATGCTCATTGATAAATTTCAGGCAGGTCATGTGAGACGGGGGGATGACCCTATCCTCCCGGACCTCCGCCCGGAAGCGCTGGAACTATAAAAAACGCTCATGAATCCTCACGGCCAACACACCAGACCAATGAAGATTATGAAGTCAGTTTTTTTCGCCCGTAAGGCGTGCGAATTAAAATTTTTCATCCCGGAATTAACCCTGATTTTAAAAAAAAGGCACTTTTTTTGATATTGAATCATCCGGTTCTTCTCAAAAAATACATTGAAAAATTAAAAGGATATTAGAAATCAGTCATGACCCTGAACTGGTCAATCTCTTCCTTGTTCAGCTCTTCGAGGAACGACTCGGCCGCACTGTGCACGTCCTTGCTTGCAGTGATTGCCCGGCCGACGACAAGGATGTCGGCACCGGATTTCAATGCGTCCTTTACGACGTTGACCCTGATACCACCAGCAGTTGCGACGAGGAGTTTCCCGCCCGCAGCCTTCTTGAGTGCCGCGATGTTGCCCCACGCATGGGCTGATCCCTCGGCGTCAATTGCCCGGTGCAGTTCAACGACGTCAGGCTTGATGGCAAGACTCTTGATAACCTTGACCGGGTCCGCGACATTAAGCATGTCGACGACCGAATAGATGCCGGTCTTCTTTGTTTCTGCAATTGCTTTCTCAAGAGTGGGGATCGGTGCAAGACCGGAAATGACCACTGCATCGGCAGATGCATCGGCAGCCATTCGTGACTCGAGATTGCCGGTGTCAAGGATTTTCATATCGGCGATGATGAACGCATTCGGGCGGAGCTTCCTGATCTCTGATATGATATTTAACCCGAACTTCTTGATGAGCGGCGTTCCGGCCTCAATAATAAGGTGGTCGTTCTGCGGGAGCTCTGCCAGGACCGATGCGACCTTCTGCATGTCCACGAGGTCAAGTGCGACCTGGAGATAGGGCGGGTCCCAGAGCCGCTGGACCTTGAAGCCCATCACTGCATGTGCTGCCCGGTCCTTCTCGTAAATGAGTGTCTTCTTATCAGGGAATGCCTCGAACGCCCTGTTGATCGCAAGCTTTGTCGCGCCGTAATTATAGCGGTAGATCCGGTTGTAGTCGGCTGCCCCGGGGTGCAGGTATGCACTGGCAAGGATGACCATCGACTCAAGGTCGCGGTCGCCGAATACGCCATCCTCGACGCAGTCTGCCACTGCCTTTGCCACTGCAGCCTGGACCGGGCCGAACATCTCGCGTACCTGGCTGTCTTTCTTCAGCGTGACCTTCGGGATGACAAGTGTCACCGGCTTTGTCAGCAGGTTCGGCCTGACAACCGCAAGAAGAGGTGTGTGTCCTGAAGAGAGCTGGGAGAGCGCATTGGCGAACGCCGCGCCGACTGGCCCTTCCTTTTCTCCGATCATCAAATCTATGTGCGCAAGTTCTGCGCCGTCTCCTACAAGTGCTTCTCCTACAAGGTACATAAGGTTCCCCACGTATGGTGTGTTATTATGAGTTACACACTATAAAAAAGCCAGCGGGAGCACTCACCCAAAGGAAACAAAGGTTGAACAGGATCAGAAAATGTGGGGTCGGTGAGATTTGAACTCACGATCGACGGGTCTCTCCGACATGCGTCAGTGCTCCAACGGATCATCATTACAGTCAGAAGACCCATTGTTCATCATTCACACGACGCGAAAGACCGCTGGAGCCCGTCGCCATTCCGGACTAGGCCACGACCCCGTATCCTAAATAATCGTATTTTGCTGATTTAACTCTTGTGTATTTATACCAGCCATCTTTCAACAATCATATATCCTTCCGGCACGTTTTATTGTAGGATGGCAGAAGGGAGTTACTCTTGCGGTATTTCTACATTTCCTCTCCTTGGATTGACAATCGGGGATATGCTGAACCAGATCGCGCACCGGTACCCTGATACCGAGGCAGTTGTCTCGGTACACCAGGATATACGTCTGACGTGGCGCGAATTCCTCGGGAAAGTCGATGACTTTGCACGGGGGCTCATGGCTCTTGGCGTAGAAAAAGGTGACCGGGTCGGTATCTGGGCGATGAACCACGCGGAATGGGTGATCGTCCAGTTTGCAACGGCGAAGATCGGGGCCATTATGGTCAATATCAACCCGGCATACCGGACCTACGAACTTGAATATGTGCTCAAGCAGGCAGAGATCCAGACCCTTATCCTTCAGGGCCGGTTTAAAACGTCTGATTATGTGGGAATGTTCTATGAAGCATGCCCCGAGGCATTTGAGGCCCGGGCAGGCAGAATAACTGTTGAAAAGTTCCCGTTCCTTAAAAACGTCATATTTATGGGAGATATCCCATACAATGGCATGTTTGCCTGGGATGAGATCGTGAAAAAAGGGCACGAGATCAGCACTGATGAACTTGTTGCACGTGAGGAATCACTGGACTTTGATGATGCGATAAACATCCAGTATACAAGCGGGACGACAGGTTTCCCGAAAGGTGTCGTGCTCACCCATCACGGGGTTCTCAATAACGGGTATATTATCGGGGAGGGTATGAACTTCTCAGAAAAAGACCGCCTCTGCATCCCTGTACCCTTTTACCACTGCTTCGGGATGGTCCTCTCAAACCTTGCATGCATGACCCACGGATCGACGATGGTCATCCCTTCGCCGACGTTCAACGCGGAAGACGTATTAAAAACCATTCAGAACGAGCGCTGTACCGCAGTCCACGGGGTCCCCACCATGTTCATCGCGGAACTGAACCACCCGGATTTCCCGAATTATTCGATGAGTACGCTCCGGACGGGCATCATGGCAGGTTCTCCCTGTCCGATCGAGGTGATGAAGGAGGTCAACCGGAAGATGAACATGTCCGAGATCGTGATCGTCTACGGCCAGACCGAGACCTCACCAGGCGTGACCATGACCACCACGAAGGACCCGCTGGACCGCCGGGTCTCGACGGTGGGCAAGGTATTCCCCCATACCGAACTGAAGTTTATTGACGCGAAAAGTGGTAAGATCGTTCCGACAGGGGAAATAGGCGAGATATGCGCCCGGGGATACATGGTGATGAAATGTTACTACAACAACCCGAGCGCCACGCACGCAACGCTTGATTCAAACCACTGGAACCATACCGGTGACCTCGGCACCATCGATGAGGAAGGATATGTCAGGATCGTCGGGAGATTAAAAGACATGGTCATCCGCGGGGGAGAGAATATCTATCCAAGGGAAATTGAAGAATTTTTGCACCACCACCCGAAGATCTCGGACGTGTATGTCATCGGCGTGCCTGACCAGAAATATGGTGAGGAACTGATGGCGTGGGTGCTGGTCGAACCCGGTCAGTCGGTTACCGGGGAAGAGATCAAGGAGTTCTGCAAGGGAAAGATTGCACACTATAAAATCCCGAGGTACATCAAGTTCGTAAACGAGTTCCCGATGAGCGTAACCGGGAAGATCCAGAAGTACAAGATGAGAGAGGTTTCAATAAAAGAGCTCAACCTCGAAGAGGCCTCGAAAATCGAGACCGCCTGAGCCAATTCCCTTTTTGTAAATTTTTTTGCCCATTTTAAAAAATCCTTCTTTTTCTCGTACCATTCCTTTTTACCGCACTCCTCCTCGCGACACTTCAGCGAACGATGTCCCGGCCGCCGGGTCGGCGACATACCGCAACAAGCCCGTGGCTTACGCGCGGATACACAAATCGTAAAGATCCCGATCAACCCCCTGCCTACCGGATATCCCACGGGGTGGGGCCGGGAGGGGTGGAACCCCTCCTGTCAGAGAGAAGTATTGGACAGGTTTTGTCAAAACGAGGATTTCCTACGAAAATGCGGGAACAACCCACAATATAAGGAGATTTTAAATGGACATTTTCATGGTTTGGGTGTGAACTCACGTTCATGTGTGTTTCAACAAAAGATCGCTCAAAATAAAAATGGATCGTCCGGGATCAGAGTACTATTGTCTCTCCGGGCTTCATGACCTTCACTTTGATGTCTGTCGTCCTCTCAAGCGCGAGCCTGAACGATTCCGGGTCCTGTTCAATGACTGGCCAGGTGTTGTAATGGATCGGGATGACAAGAGGTGCACCGGTATATTGTGCGGCAATCATTGCTTCCCCGGGCCCCATCGTGAATCTCCCGCCGATCGGCAGCAGTGCCACGTCAGGATGGTAAAGTTCCCCGATAAGTTTCATATCGGAAAAGAGTGCCGTATCACCGGAATGGTAGATCTTCAGCCCGTCAATTCCGATGACAAACCCTGCACTCGCTCCGCCGTTACAGCAGATGCCGGCTTCTTCTATCCATGAGGAATGGACCGCGGGCGTCATCGTAAATGTCACCCCGTCAATCGTGAGACTTCCGCCGATATTCATCGCCTCTGCAGGTACTCCCTTTGACGCGAGATATTTCGCGACTTCGTTGATACTTACCGTCTGCCGCTTCATCATGACTGCCTGGCCCATGTGATCGGCATGACCATGGGTGACCGCCACGATGTCCGGGGCTGCGGGCAGTTCCCGCCCGGGGGAGAACGGGTCGATGAGGACCGTTTTTTTTCCTTTTAAAAAGACACATGAGTGCCCGTACCATGTCAGTTCCATGCACTAGTGATGGGATTTATCCTATGAATAGTATCTCCCCGGCACGTTCATGCCGGCGGGGCCTGGGTCATTCCTTCTCCTGCCTGCCGTGATATGTCCGAACGGATTGAACATAATCCGCCGGCCAGTGAACGGGAATATCCACCACAAAGCACTGCACTACTTGACCTTGGCCTCTATCTCCTTCAGGTGCTCAGAGTGAACGGGAATATCCACCACATAGCACCGCACTACGGGTGCCCGGAATTCGTTATCCGGAAAAGATGTAAGAGGGTTACGTCACTCCCGGTTCCGGCCTTAAAAATCAATTTTATCGCCCTATCAAAACCCTTCCCGCACCTCACTATTCCTCTTTCACCGCACACTTCATCCCGGCACTCCCGGGGCTGATGCCCCGCCGTATGCGGGGCGACCCCATAATACGACAGGAACCGTCGCTTCATTCTTTTTTTAAAAACAATAGATTCCCAATCAAACCCGCCCACAGGATATCGCCGGGGATCGGGGCAGGGAGGGGTGAGAACCCCTCCTGTCAGAGAAATGGTGTGAACATGTTTTATCGAAACCGGAGCTTTCCTATGAAAATCACTTCGTGATCTTCATGCTTTATGCTCGACCGCACGGCGGTCATGGGGGGTTCCTATGAAACTGGGGGAACAACCTATAATTAAAGGAGATTTTGAACAGACATTTTCAGGGTTCCGGAGTGAACCGTACTGGTTCATGTCTGTTTCAATAAGATCAATTTTATCAAAAAAATAAAAGAATAATGCCTTGCCGGAACAACTCAGGTAACATCGATCATCTCGGCTTCCGTGATGTCGATCGAATCTCCGAGACTGTCTTTTGTTGCACTGCTTGTCATCTGTTCCGTGAGATCACGGTCTTCCATGACGTCCTTGATCCGCTCAAGGTACATATCGATGGTGTGATCGTCCCTCTGTTCGATCACATGGCGGTATTCGCGCAATGTTGACGGACTCACCCCAAGGGCCTCGCTGATCTCTTTCATCGTCTTTCCCGAGATCAGGAGTTCTTCCATCTTATCGCGGTCAAACGGCATCTTAAAGTCCAGGTCCCTGAAGAGTTTCAGCCTGACACGTGCCCTTGCCACGGTTTTGGATAATTTTTCATCGCCGAGGTCCCGCGCAATTTCAGTATCGTTCTTGCCGGCATAATATGCAGAGACAAGTTTTGCAAGCTGGATCGGCTTTAGTTTCGTTTTAAAATATCCCTGGTCGAGAATTTCACGCATTACCAGCGCAATTTCCCGTTCAACTGCGTCACGGTCACGCAAAGTACCATGGATTTTCTTCATCGGCTCGACAATCTTTGTTTTGCCGGATATATTGGTAAACAGCTCAAGGAGCTGGCTTTTTCGTTTATCTTCCTGCATTCCACCACACTATTGAATTAAGGGATATACATACGTACAATCATACTTAAGGATATCTTTCTGAACCGGTAAAACCGGATTAAAAAAATTCAGGCTATATTATTCATACTAACATATTAAAATTGTGGTAATGCCCGGGGTTAACCCCGGGAGAGTACCCGATAAGATCCCGGATAACCGGCATGACCTCATGAAATTCACTATCAGCGTTTTTCACGACCTTTTCACCCCGGATAGAGAGATTCCACACACCTTTTTCATGCTCTGAGCTGATGTAATTAAAACAACTGTGATCGCCATGAGTGACGTCTACGATAAAATAATGGATCTGGCAAAACGACGTGGTTTTATATGGCCCACATCGGAATGTTACGGCTCTGTGGCGGGCTTCATCGACTACGGCCCCCTTGGCTCCATGATGAAGCGTCGCATTGAGAATGTCTGGCGGAAATTCTACGTGGCAAGGGAAGGGTACTACGAGATAGAATGCCCCACAATCGGCCAGGAGGACATTTTTATCGCATCCGGGCATGTCAAAGGTTTTTCAGACAAGATGTGCCAGTGCCCGCACTGCCGTGAATACCTTCGTGCCGATCACGTTGCAGAAGCACATAGTATACCCAATGCATCTTCGATGAGTGCCGAAAAGCTCGAAGAAGTGCTCTGCAGGCTCTGTTGCCCTGCATGCGAGGAGGAACTCGGGCCGGTCGAGGTCTTTAATTTCAACCTTATGTTCCAGACGACCATCGGACCCGGATCACAGAGGACCGGATATTTAAGGCCTGAAACCGCACAGGGAATGTTCACTGATTTCCAGAGGCTCCTCCGGTTCTACCGTGACAAGCTCCCGTTCGGTGCCGTCCAGATCGGGAAATCCTACCGGAATGAGATCTCCCCGCGGCAGGGTATGATCCGGCTGCGTGAATTTACCCAGGCAGAGGCTGAAATATTTGTCCACCCCCGTGAAAAGAACCACCCCGCATTCCAGAGATACGCCGGTTACACGGTACCGCTGCTTGGCATACCACAGCAGGTGGACTGCACAGAACCGCGTATCATGTCCATGGCCGAAGCAGTGCAGGAGGGCGTCGTTGCAAATGAATACGTTGCCTATTACCTCGCACTCACGCATGACCTCCTGGCAACTATCGGTGTCCGACCCGAAAAGATGAGATTCAGGCAGCACCTCCCGGATGAGAGGGCGCACTATGCAGAGGACTGCTGGGACGCCGAGATCTTCTCGGACCGGTTCGGGTGGGTCGAGACGGTCGGGATTGCTGACCGGACCGACTACGATATCAGGGCACATGAACGCCAGAGCGGACAGAGCTTCGTCGTTTTCATACAGTACGAGACACCACGGAAAGTGGATCGTGTCTGCGTTGTCCCTGACATGGGGGCTCTCGGGCCAAAATTCCGGGGAAATGCAAAAGCAATTGCAGACGCACTCTGCGAGTGTATCCCCGGACCGGATGGTGCGACCGTGACAATTGACGGTAAAGAGATTTTCATCCCGCCTGAACTCTACAAGGTCAGGGAGGAAACGGTGGAAGTGCCGGGAGAGGAGGTCACCCCGCACGTCATAGAACCAAGTTACGGTATCGACAGGATGATATACGCAGTCCTTGAGCATAGCTACGATGAGGAGACCGTGGATGACGAGGAACGTAAAGTCCTACGGCTGAAACCTGCTGTTGCACCGATCCAGGTGGCAGTCTTCCCGCTCATGAACAGGGACGGCCTTCCCGAAATTGCCCGAAATATCGCTGAAAAAATACGTATTACCGGCCTGGTTGCAGATTATGACGATTCCGGCGCGATAGGAAGACGGTACCGCAGGCAGGATGAAATAGGAACGCCGTTTGCAATCACGGTCGATTATGACACGAAAGAAGACAATACCGTGACGCTGCGTGACCGCGACAGCATGCGGCAGGTGAGGGTCCCGGTGGAGGGTATCGACGGGCTGATGCGCTCGCTTGTTGATGGTACAGGGACGTTTCAAGAACTCTGAAAAATATGAAATGTATCACGCACCCGTATATACGTAAAGACCGCCTTGAATCGAGGGAATACCAGCTCTCGGTTGCGATGAGGGCACTTGACGGCAATACGATGGTGGTGCTGCCGACAGGCCTTGGAAAAACCGCAGTCGCGCTTATCGTCGCTGCATCCCGGCTGTATAACGAAGGGGGAAAGGTGCTGATGATGGCCCCCACAAAACCCCTTGTGGAACAGCACCTCCGTTTTTTTGAAAAATTCCTTGTCCTCCCTTCTGACGGGTCCACCCCCCCTCGTTCTGTCCTCTTTACCGGAGATACTCCTCCTGAAGAGCGTGCACGGGAATGGGAAGCGTCAACCCTGATCTTTGCAACACCGCAGGTGATAAAAAATGATATTATCGCCGGGAGTTATTCGTTAAATGACGTTACCCTCCTGGTCGTCGATGAGTGCCACAGGGCGGTCGGCAACTACGCGTACGTTTTTATTGCCCAGCGTTATCTCAACACGACAGAGGGGGGGAGGATTCTTGCGATGACCGCTTCTCCGGGAGGCCATGTCGAAAAGGTGCAGGAAGTCTGCAGCAATCTCGGTATACAGATAGTTGAGACCCGCAGTGAAGAGGACCCTGATGTCTCACCATACGTCCATGAACGGGAGATAGAGATCATCAGCGTTGACCTGCCGGATGAACTCAGATCGGTACTGGACGACTTAAACACGCTGCTCGACCACCGGCTGAATAAAATAGGGACACTCCATTTCCAGGTCCCGAAACGGCAGCAGCTCAGTATGAGGTCATTAAATGAACTCAATTCGCGGATACAGGAACGCATACAACAGCGGGACCCCGAGGCATACGCAGCTGCATCGATCTATGCCGAATGCATGAAACTGCGGCATGCGATATCTCTTGCAGAATCGCAGGGGAGCAGGGTACTCTCGCTGTATATTACAAAACTCTTTCATGAGGGTACATCTGCCGGCGGTTCCAAGGCAAGCCAGCGACTCGCACAGGACCCGTATTTTATCAGGCTCCTCGAGCGGTGCAGTTCATGGCAAAAGGAACTTCACCCGAAGATGGACCTTATCGCGGAGATTACCCGCACGCAGCTTGAAGAATGCCCGGGAAGCCGTATCATTATCTTTGCGACCTACCGGGATACCGTCCGGCAGATCGTCGACCTCCTGCAAAAGCAGGGGATCCGGTGCGAGAGGTTTGTCGGCCAGGCATCAAAAGACAGCGAAAAGGGACTTTCCCAGAAAAAACAGCTCGAAGCCCTCAGCAAATTCAGGGAGGGAGAATTCAGGGTGCTTGTCGCCACCTCTGTCGGGGAAGAGGGCCTTGATGTCCCGTCCACTGATATGGTCATCTTCTACGAGGCCGTGCCATCCGAGATCAGGAGCATCCAGCGGAAAGGAAGGACCGGGAGGAGCGGGAGTGGTAAAATCGTTGTGCTGGTAACGAAAGGCACCACTGACGAGACATTCCGGTACGTCTGCCAGCAGCGTGAAAAATCGATGGCTGCCGGGATGAAACGTCTGAAAAGTGCACCGGGGGTGAGCCACCAGTCAGCACTCCCGCTTCCCGGTCCCTCTGCGCAGTCGAAGATCGAAGCCTTTTCAGGGGACGGGCCGGCCCTCTTTGTCGATGACCGGGAGACTGCATCAGCAGTCGTTGAGATGCTGAGTGACATGGGGGCCGCAATCACACTTCAGCGGCTTGAACAGGGAGATTACGCGATTGGTGACCGGATTGTCATAGAACGAAAGACCGCAAGGGACTTTGTTGATACTCTCGTCGACCGGGACCTCATCGGACAATTGAGGGCAATGGCGTCTGCCGCACCGCGACCGGTGCTGATCATCGAGGGGCAGGATATCTATACACAGCGGGACATCCACCCGAATGCCATCAGGGGTACCCTTGCCGCGATCACGGTCGACCTCGGGATCAGTCTGCTCTGGTCGCGTGACGAGTCAGATACGGCCCAGATGATCTTCATTCTTGCAAAACGGGAGGAGGAGCCCGCATCCGAACGAAGGCTCGCACAGAGGAAATCCTACCAGTCACTGCAGGAACAGCAGGAGATGATCATCGCTGCGTTCCCTGAGATCGGTCTGAAAAATGCCCGGCTGTTATTGAACCATTTCGGCAGCATCCGGTCAATAATAAATGCAGAGCGGGAAGAACTCTGCAGTGTGAAGGGGATAGGTGAAGGGAAGGCCGGCCGTATCCATGAGATCAGCAGGCGCGCCTATGATCAGGGCAACAGGTTGTAGGCTTCAATTCCTTTTTTTACCGAGTTCACCAGTATCAGGACACGCTCGGGATCCGGTTCGTTCCTGATCCGTTCGCACAATACTGCGAGCATTTTCTCCATTGATCCTTTCAGGTCCCCGAGGTCATTTTGCCGCGCCTCTGTGGATGTTTCTTCCCTTTTACCTTGAGAACTGCTGATTTTTTCTTTGTTTCCCTCATTTTTTCCAGATTCTTTACATACAACACAGAGGGTCTCTCCTTTATGTTCAAATAACGGGCAGCCGCACGTAGAACAGGTTTTTGAGAGCATTTTTCCACCTTTCAGAAGGTAGGATGCCATAATTTCATCTTCAGTCATCATGAGGTTCTTCACCGATCGTCTTTATTAAACTATATAAGTGCGAATATAAGTATTAATAAGAGAAGGAAAGAGGGGATCCCAATGATAAATCCAGAAAAAACTATTGACAACTGCATCCTGATGCTGCAGCACATCATGGATGACAGTACAATTCCACGTAATATCCGCCGCGTCGCAGATGAAACCCGCCAGCTGCTCATGAATAACTCAAAGGGGATCGGGCTCCGCGCTGCAGAAGCCATCTCAAAAATCGATGAGATAAGCAATGATCCGAATATGCCGGTCCATGCACGGACCCGCATCTGGGAGCTCGTATCCCAGCTCGAGACCATCCCGCTTGATTAACATCAGGGGAATTTTTTCTGACTTTTTTGGCCGGTATGAAAAAGTCCGGTTAACCCCGGGCGGCTATCTTTTTTCATGCGTAATTATGTGCAGAAACTCGTCGCACGCTTCTGTTGACATCCTGTGATATCTGCAAAAATCCCGGATTTTTCACCCTGCCCCTGCGATGAGACAGTGACCGTGTGCAATGAGTAGTGAACCACCCCGCCCTGAAGACCGGGGACGTCCCGCTCCGCCCCCTTCACCCCGGCAAGGTAAATGTCACGGGTCCCGAATCATCCCTGCCGGGGGATAATCCTTCATCGGGGCATGGTGGGGTCAGAAAAATCCCTGTCAGAACAATGGATCCAACTGGTCTTATCCATATGAGGATATCAACAAATCCTTATTTTACAGTTTTTTGCCGGCCCGGGAAGACCTGCTGCAGGGGCTGCCCTGACATTTCAACGGACGAATGTGCTCCCGTTCATGGACCGTAATTCATGAAAATTCAAGGGGCAGGGTCATTCTCCCCACACCGTGAGAACAACCGTGCGGGTCCTCTGTGCCCGGACATCGAGTTCAAGGAGCACCACCTGCTGCCATGTCCCGAGCATCGCCTCTCCCGAGCTGACCGGAATGGCAAGATCGGGACCGACAAGCGATGCTTTCACATGAGACCGCCCGTTCCCGTCTCCCCAGGCGCTGTCATGAGCATAGGGGATCGTGTCCGGGGCCAGGACCGAGAGTGCGCGTTTCAGATCTTTTAAGACCCCGTTTTCATATTCTATGGTTGTTACTGCCACTGTCGATCCGGTGACAAAGACGTGTACCATCCCTTCGGTAATCCCGCTCGCGATCACCGCGTCCCGGACCCGGCCTGAAAGGTCGACAATTTCACCTTACCCCTTAGTTGTCACCTGGAGAGTCATCCGATACATAGATCTAAATTCAGACTTAACAAGAAAAAAATATGGACCTGTCACCAGGAGGGGTCCGGGGGGCATCACCGGCGCTTCCGCAGCGATTACGTTGTGGTGATTACGGCGTCTACATAACAGAAATCTTCACATCATCAATGATACCATTAAAATAACGGTTATTATTAATTCCCTCCCCAATGTGAAGTTCATAATCACCTGGCACGAGTGTTCCCACGTAGTTGACAACGGCCGGTGTCCCGCCATTGACAGAGAGAGATAGTTTTCCGGTTGCTGCACTGTAGCTCGAAACGACATGGTACCATGTATCCTTCTGGATACCCCCTGCTGACTGGACGAATCTTCGTCCCTGGGTTGTCCTGACGGCAAACTCAAACCGGTCGTTGTTGGAGTCATGCTGGAGGGCATACTGCATATTTGAGTCACTTTCACCTTTTGTAACAAGATTGGCGTAGCGGTTACCGGATGAGGGGGTAATTGCCCACTTCACCCACGCATCTATCGATATCCCTCCGGGTGGTGCAAGATCCGGCGAGGGGGGGATAGACACATATCCTGACCCGTCAAAAAAAAGCCCGTTTCCTGTATGTCCGGGTACAACCGATACTCCGTGCAGGGTAAGGTTATATGAGGGTCCGGGACCCATGAAAAAATCCTGCCAGGACGTATCGGGTGAGGGGGTCAGGTTTCCCGTGGTAGTACCGAATGTATCAAAACGCGCAAGAAGGACCTCGTTTGAACCATCATTGAATACGAGTGCGAGAGACCGGAGATCTGTGACAGGCGCAATTTCGAGGAGTTCCCCGGGAGACCACGGCCATGATCCGGACACCAGGGTTACCATTGACGAAGGTACCGGCTGGTCGTTGACAAGGATGGTCAGCGTATCCTGATTTACCGGACTTCCCCCCTGGTGAAAGAGGAAGGCTGCCGATTCGTTTTTGTATGCTTCTGCAGAGAGGACCGGGACATTCACAAGCACGGTCCCATACCCCATGAATATCGCAGCGATTATTGCAGCAACGCCCACTACAAGGACAATAATGAGAATAGTCCCGATTATCTCAGAAATCGCAGTCTGATCCCGTAACAAAACATACCACCATGCCGTGTGTGACTCACTGGTTCTATGCTTACGTACGATCATTCAACGTATAGAAGTATTCCAGAGCAGGGAACTGTGAAATGAACAGGAAGAACGGCGTTCCGAAAATAAACGTTCTTTTGACATCCTCATATCGATCAAAACCTGTTGGATAAATTTTTCTGACAGGAGGGGGCGCTCATTCCCCTCCCGGTCCCCCCGCATTGGTATTGACCCGTGGCAGGGTTGATTGGGACCCCGTGATATTGAATAATCATTGGAAAGGTCAGGGTCCCATTGCAGTGGCACAAGCAAAAAACCAAAGAATTCTGCTTACATCACAGGATGTCAGCAAAGCGTGCCATGAGCCTCTGGCTCATAGATGTGCATGAAAAAAGAGGGGCCATACCGGATGTTAACAGGACTTTTTCATACCAGCCAGAATAATACCAATTGGACCAGGCGGAGACCGGCCATGTCCCGGTCAGGAGTATAAAGTCTCTTCCTGAAATCCAATATTCCTGTTCACTTTTTTAAAAAAAGGCAATGCAAAACCTTGGAATTTTTCATTAGAAACAGACATGAACTACTACGGTTCACACCAGAACCATGAAAATGTCGATAGAAATCTCCTTATTCTGGGGTTAGTTTTACCATTTTCATAGGAAATCGCAGTCTGATCCCGTAACAAAACATACCACCATGCCGTGTGTGACTCACTGGTTCTATGCTTACGTACGATCATTCAACGTATAGAAGTATTCCAG
>JBFYKV010000151.1:0-18224 GCA_041305745.1 Methanoregulaceae archaeon
CACTGTCTCCAGAAGAGAGATCCAGCAGGCTATTTCCTTGCTGAATACGCTTTTCGGCATTGAAAAAGAGATTGCAGCGCTCCAGGAGCGGAAGCAGGTCCTGGACCATAAAAAATCAGAAGCAGCCCCGCGAATTTCTCTTCTTGGCAGGATTAAAATGGCAAACCTGCTGAAACCAGAATATCACGCACTTTCAGGAGAACGTCTCCGGCTCTCCGGAACCGATGATGAGATCCGTGACGCACATACCCGCCTCGCAAAAACAGATCAACTTTTTATTAGTTCTCATACAGAATTCCTGGCTGCAGTAGAGGCACTGGAAGCTACCCTGAATATCCAGGCCCTTGAGAGCAGGACCATTCAGGATGTCAGGGATATGGATTCGCGGATCAGGGAATATGTCAGGCAGATAGGGGAAAAGGACACGGAGATTGAATTGCTTGACAATGATATCCGTTCCCGTCAAAATAAGCTCTCTTTGTGCAGGGAAAGATTAAACGACATCACCCGGGAAGTACACCATGCAGAAACATTCCTGTCAGAACACAAAACAGACGGACTCCTGCAGGAGAGCTTTTCGGGTATTGATCAGGGTATAACAAATTTCAAAAAAACGAGTGCCGCACTTGATCAGAAGAGACAGGAATCTGAAAGAAAAAAAGCAGGAATTGCCGGGACTGACCAGACACTTTCGGCACTGAAAAAGTCCCTGATAGAAAAAGAAGGGCATTACCGGGACATGGCAAAAGAACATTCGCAGGCGGCTGCGACGCTATCGTGCCTCCTCGACTTTAAACCTCCTGGATACTGGAGGTCCTGCGAATCTTTCTTAAAAGTAGGAATATTGCGGTTGCAGTCACTCAAAAAGACCACCGGAACAATAGAAAATACCAGGAACCAGCTCGAAGGGCTCGTCCTTGCACTTGATTTCTTAAACGACGACATGGAAAAACAGAAGAGAACCCTTTCCGGCCTCATGGATCAGGGAGCCCTCATCGACGAGCTGGTACAACGGATTGAGACCACGCTCTACCTGCATACACGCGTAAAGAACCTTGAAGAAGAGAGAAAGAGATTAAAAGACGGAAAGCCCTGTCCACTCTGCGGATCCATTGAACACCCGTTTTCATCCGGACAGGTCCCGGACCCCGATACAGACCGGCTGGAGCTAACCGGGAGGAAACAGGAACAGGCGCAAATGCATACCAAAATCAAAGAACTTGAAAAGTTTATTGCACTAAAAGCTGCAGCGATAGGACAGAACCGGGAGAAACAAGAAGAATATTTCAGGCAGATTGACGATGCCGGAAAAGAACTTGCCCATGGCCTTGAGAGCATCGGACTGCACCCGGAGGCCGGATGTGAGCGTGCACAAATCGATGACGCACTCCACATCTATGAAGAAAATCTTGCCCTGTGCACTGACATCATAGAACAATCAGATAAGGCCGCAAAGAATCTCAGGTCCATTGAACTTGCACTGGAATTGGAGCGGGATTGTCTTGATGATCTTAAATCCTCATACAGGGATGCAGAATTTGAACGGACTCACCTGCTTCGCACGGGAGAAGACCTGGCAAAGATGGTTCATGACCTTGAAAACGAGTATGCACTCCTTTCTCATTCGCTCCTCTCCAGGATCAGGGTCTTTGGTATTGAAACACTGACACGTGAAAATACAGAAAAAATACGAACTGACCTTGATACCAGACGGACACATTACCTCGAACAATTACGCCTGAAAGAATTGCACGAATCCGAAAGGAATAAAATATTAACAGATTACCAGCAAATCGAAGCACCCCTGGAAGAAATGACCCGCTCATGCCTGAAATGCACAGTGAGCAGAACTTCTCTTGAAGAAACCCGTGACGCCATGGCACTACAGAGAAGAGAACTCTATGGGAATAAAGACCCCCGGGAAGAAGAGGAGAGCTATTCAGCAGCGGTCCTGGATGCACAACGTTTGCGGTCGACAGCCTTTGAAAAGAAAACCGTGCTTGAATCACAGGTAAAAGGGTTACGCGAGGAGATCTCCCGCCTTGAAAAGAGGCGGGACGGGATTATTGTCGCACTTCATGAACTTGAACCGCGGTTTAATAACTCCCTGCACCGTGTCGGATTTTTTACCGAAGAAGAGTTCATTGCAGTCCAGGTACCGGATGAAGAATTCAACGCCCTGTGTTTACTTGAAGATGATCTTCGAAGGGAGGACGTCGCGATTACATCAGGACTGCATGAGAAGGAAGTCCGCCTTGCACAGGAGAAAACACAGGAGCGTGACGACCGTACCCTGGTTGAACTTGAAACCGGACTCTCTGAATGCGATACACGTATTGGCAGTCTCAACCGTGAACTGGGTATGATCCAGGAGAAACTCAGGCAGGACCGTGAACTTAAACGTCAGAAGGAAGACCTTTTATTGAAATGTTCAGATCAGGAACGCGAATATTCCCGCTGGCAGGCCCTCCATGAACTAATCGGTTCGGCAGATGGCAGGAAATTCCGTATATTTGCCCAGGGACTTACCTTTGATATCCTGATCGCACACGCCAACCGGCACCTTAAAAAAATGAGCGACAGGTACCTTCTCATACGGAACCATTACTCTCCGCTTGACCTCGACATAATGGACAATTACCAGGCCGGTGAGATACGGTCAACACGAAATCTCTCGGGAGGTGAAAGTTTCATCGTCAGTCTTGCACTTGCACTCGGCCTCTCCGGGATTGCCAGCCATAATGTCCGCATCGACTCACTCTTCCTCGATGAAGGATTCGGTACCCTTGACGAAGATACGCTTCAGACGGCCCTCGAAACCCTTTCCGGGCTTCAGCGTGAAGGAAAAAGTATCGGGGTAATCTCCCATGTCCCTGCGCTCCGTGAGCGGATTCCAACCCATATCCGGGTCGAAAGGACAAGCGGCGGGAGAAGCAGGCTCGTCGGTCCGGGCTGCAGTTCAAAAGGAGGGTAACCTATAAAAATTCAGGTTAACCGGTGAATGATGACAAGAAAAAGAATCGTTAACAGGGACGAGCGAATTCCTTCCTGAATAATACCTATGTCAGCCAGTATAACCCATACCTACGGACATCCCGGAGATGATTTTGACGGGATCATCGGACAATTTTATGAAAGTACCTGCAGGGACCCGTTTTCAACATGGCTTTTAGTTCCGACAACCAGGCTCGCACGGAGAGCAGAAAAAGAACTGAACAGGAAAAATATCCCGCTCCTTCCTTCCCGCATATGCACGGCCAATGATTTTTGCCGCAGTTATTTCACCACGTACCGTTCGACGACGGGATATGTCACCCGGGCAGAGGCAGGAATCATCCTTCTTGATGCCATTGCAGGGAACAGGGATCGCATTCCTCTTTTTATGAGCGGATCACGGGTGTCTTTGGGCACACTCGACGGGTTACAGGAATTTATCTCGGTCATCACACGCAGAAAAATTCAATTTCCCTCATGCCTTGGGGACCTTTTCGGGGAAAAGACCGAACAGATTGCATTTATCGCCAGTGCTTACAGGAAAAAACTCCAGGAACTCGATGTTGTCGATGACGAGGGGATTCTCCTGTGGGTCATTGACCATCTGAAACATCACCCGGAGAATACCTTTGGCGATGTATACGTCTATGGCCTCTTTGAACTTCTTCCACTCGAAGAAGACCTCCTCTCCATCATCAGGGAGAGGTCCGTAGCATTTCATTGTTTCCTCCCCACGGGGTCCGACCCGGCACTATTTCAACATACCCTGCAATGGGCAGGTAACCCTGCTTCATGCGTGGTGTCTCGGCCGTCAGATTATAAAGCCCGGATATCTGCCATTTTCAGGGAATCCTGCACTTCCGTCATACCGGAACATATCAGGACCGCGACATTTTCGAGCAGAAATTCTGAGCTGGCCGGCATTGCATCAGAGATCTGCAGGCTTCATGAAACAGGAGTTCCGTTTTCTGATATCTCTGTTGCATTTCCCGATGTGAGGGAAAACCTGGCTCTTATTCATGAAATCTTTTCAGATTACGGCATACCATGGACTGCTGCAACAAAAACACGGCTGTTTTCATTCCCGGTCGTCCAGTTCCTTGCATCAGTCCTTGCCCTCCCTTCGGGCCTTTATACCCGTGAGGACGTGATACGTCTTGTAAGCAGCCCGTATTTCAGGTGCAATAGCACCGAAGGTTCGCAGTCCAGTCCGTCGCCGGGGGATATTGATCTTGTTTCCCGGTGTGCCATGATTGAAAATGGTCGGGGGGAGTGGATCAACCGTCTTGACCGCCTTTATAGCGACATCATTTCTGGGAATGATAATCACCTGACATCAGACGTGTCACTGCAGATGGTAGATGCAGTCAGGAAATATATGGCACTGCTTTTTGAGGATCTAAAACCACTTGACGGAAAAAGAACCCTTGATGAATTCCTTCCCGTTTACCGCCATGTTCTGAAAATGCGAGGGCTCCCCTGCCTTAATAATCCCCCCGCTGAAGCCGTCAGGATAGAAGAAGAAGCAGCGACAGCCGAATTTTTCTTAATCCTGGACAAATTATCAAAAACTGCCCGTCATTTTACTGGCAGGAAAATCAGTGCAGGAGACCTGCTTCGCATCCTTTCGTCTATGGCAGAGGAATCAGGTATCGATACACATTATGGCCCGGACGGAGTAACGGTCCTTGGCATCCGTGAATGCGTACACCAGTCGTTTCCTTACCTCTTCATTGCCGGTCTGAATGAAGGTGCAATGCCCAGGCTGACAACCCGGTTGCCGTTCACCAATACACTCGAAAACCAGAGGATGGGGACACGGTCGCTTGCGGCGATCCTGCGCGAAGAACGGTACTACTTTATCGCCGCCCTCATGTCAGGCAGTCACGTATACCTGAGCGCTCCGCTCTCAGACGGTGAGCACCCGTTCCTGACATCGGCATTTTTTGAGCGTGTCCGGGAACTCTCACATTCAGCTGAATGGGGTAACACTGCAGGAGCGTTCCATCCATATTCGTCCCGTTCTGCGGCAATACGGGCCGGGGAAATTATCGCAGGCGGGAGGGGCTGTGAATCCCTGCAATATCTTCCCGGTACATGCCGGTTAGACGGGATCATCGATCGGATCAATATTGAGCGACATTTCAGGTGTGGAAAATGTGATACCCCGTATGACGGAGTTCTATCCGCTGATTCAACGATCTGCTCAATACTTGGAGAACGGTTTGGTCCGGCTCATGTCTGGGCTCCGACAAGTCTTGAGACGTATGCAGGGTGCCCTTTTAAATTTTTTATCGAAAAAGTGATTGGTATCAGGCCTCTTCCCGACGTTGAACAAAACCTCTCCTCTGCTGACCGCGGGACGATGGTACATGACATTCTCTGCCTGTTTTACCGTCGCTGGAGGGCTGCAGGGAATGGTAAGATACTTCCGTCAAATCGTGCCAATGCATCAGACCTCATGACAGAGATCGCTTCAAAAGAACTGGCAGACCAGCAATTCCGCAGTCCCCTGTGGGAAGCAACCCGCCTGCGGATGATCGGTTCGCCGGAAAGCGGCCCGGGATGGTTTGAACTCTTCCTTTCAAATGAAGTATCTGAGGCTGATTCCCCACTTGTGCCTTCCTTGTTTGAGTTCTCTTTCGGGATGAGACCTGGTCATAATGATGACCCGCATTCAGTACCGGACCCGGTTGAACTAAATGCAGGTGATTTCGGAAAAATTCGGATCAGGGGAAGAATTGACCGGATTGATCGTTCAGGCAGTGAAGAATTCTGTGTTACCGATTACAAGACCGGTTCTGTTACTCCCTCGTTAAAAGAAATCAGGGACGGAAAAGCGCTGCAGCTTCCGCTATACCTGGTCGCGTATGAAAAGATATCAGGGGATACCGGTGTTGCAGCAGGGTATTATAAAATACAGAGGCAGGTGGAAAACAAGATACTCCTCTGCAATACGGCTGCACGGGAACTGTTCTCATCTGCACCAGCCGTTGTGCCGGATTTTTGTGAAATACTCATTCGCTCACAGTCCTTTGCAGGTGACTATATCAGGAGAATACAAAACGGTGAATTTCCTCTCCCTCATGCAGACAAATGCCCGAACCCTTATTGTGAGTATAGTTCAATATGCAGGTTCGACCCGTTCCGGGTCTTTTGTGAGACGGAGGTTCCCTGATTATGTCGTCAACGGAACGGCAGAATGAAGCCATAACCACGAACGACAGGAGCATGGTGGTTACAGCCGGGGCAGGCACAGGAAAGACCTACGTCCTTGTCAGGAAATATCTCAACCTTATCGAAACCAAAGGTGTCACTGTCCCTGAAATACTCGCGCTGACCTTTACAGAAAAGGCTGCAGCAGAGATGAGAGAACGGATCAGGAGAGAGATAACTGCACGGGAAGGCCCGGTCTGGGAAAAAGCGGCTGAAGATTTTATGCTCGCCCCGGTCCAGACATTTCATTCGTTTTGTGCACAGGTATTGAGGGAATTTCCCATTGAAACCGGTCTTGACCCGGGATTTTCGGTCCTTGATGAACAGCAGATCTCGCGGATACATGCAACCGCATTTGAGAGCCTCATTCACACGCCACAGGACCCTGCGGTCAACCATGCGACTGTCCAGGTCCTTACCGTCGTTGAACCTCCGGTTCTTCAACAGATGCTCGCCGCGATGTATGTCAGGCGCCAGCGATACGCCGAGTTCTTCGGGCTTTTTGAAACTGATGAAGACGCGATCATTGCGTTCTGGCAACAGGAGATCTGCAGGTTCAGGGATGAAGAGATCTCATCTCTCGTAAAAAACAGCAGTTTTTCCAGACCCCTCATTGTATTGCAGGAACTTGCCGCCACCTATGATATGACGGATGACAGGGCTGCAGTCTACCTGCAGGAAGTCAGGCCACTGTTGGAATGCATGTCAGCCGGATCACCTGCTGATGAATTTTGTGCAGCTGCAGATGCCTTTTTAAAGAACCGCCCCGGCAACGTGGGAAGTAAAAAAAAGTGGAATGAAGCCGACCTTGAATTATTCAGGCAGGCAAGAAAAGAACTTACTGATGTTCTTGAAAGGAAAAAGAGTCTTTTTTCACTTTCAGCAGATCCTTCTTCCCCGCTGATGACCGGGTCGGTCAGCCTCCTCCATCACCTCTCACCCGTTTTCAACCGGTATCTCGGGATAGTAGCCGATGAAAAGACCCGGGCAGGAGGTCTTGACTTTTCTGATCTCATCCTCCATGCCAGGCAGCTCTTCACCAGTGAGCATGAGCTTGTTTCAACCCATTTCATGCAGAGATTCCGGTATATACTCGTTGATGAATTCCAGGATACGGATCCTGCACAATTCGATATCGTCCTTGCAATCGCAGGCGATCTCAAGCCGACAACGGATTGTCTCTTCATTGTAGGGGACCCGAAACAGTCCATTTACCTCTTCCGCGAGGCCGATGTTACGCGGTTCAAAGAAGCACAGGGCCTTGTACTTTCCGCCTGCCAGGGACGGGTGATCAATCTCGACACCAGCTTCAGGAGCACTAAAGAAGTAATCGGTCTGACGAACAGTATCTTCTCGCGGCTCTTTGCCTCTGAAGAAAAACCATGGGAATTCGGGTATGAGCCAATACTGACATCAGATGCACGAGCCGGACATACGGGTCATATAGAACTGATGTTCCCCCCGAAAGGAGAGGATAACTCATCAGGACGACGGAATGAAGCTGACATGGTGGCCCGAAGGATTAAATGCCTCGTGAACGGCAACCCTGCAGAAGTATACGAGGAGGGTAATGAGCGGACGTTAATACAGAGACCGGCACAATACGGGGATATTGCATTACTTCTCGAACAACGGACCAACCTGCCAGTCTACCTTTCTGCCCTCAACCGCTATGGAATTCCCTATTACGTGCATGGCGGCACCGGGTTTTACGAGCGGCAGGAGATCATTGATATCTATAATGTTCTGGCGTATTTAGAGAACCAGAAAAATGACATACACTTTGCAGGTCTCCTGCGTTCACCGTACCTGGGCATTTCAGATGCAGACCTCTTTTACGCATCGAATGAGAAGGGGATTTCACTCCGCGAAAAGTTCTCCGGTTACGGCAGAAAAGTCTCATCAGAATCGTGCACCAGGGCACTTACACTCCTGACGAAATGGGAGTCCTATGCAGGCCGGTGCAGGCTTGTCCCGCTGATCAGGATGATCCTCCTGGATTCCGGGGCATACACACTCTACAGTGCACTGCCCGAAGGTGTTGCTATCCTTGCCAATATTGAAAAACTGGTCAGGATCGTGGCAAAAAGAGAAGAAGAAGGCCAATATTCACTTTCATCATTTATTGCAGACCTTCGTTGTGCAATGGAGGAGGAAGAACGGGAGGGAGAAGCCCCGCTTGATTCACTCGCACAGAATAATGTCAATATAATGACAGTCCATGCAGCAAAAGGGCTTGAATTTCCTGTAGTCTTTCTCCCGGATATGGCAATGCCATTTCGTGAACGCTACGACCCGGTCATGATTGGGGATGACACCCGTATGGTCGGTATCAAAGTTCCCGACCCCTCCCGCCATTACCAGCCTTCTGCAGGCCCTGTTCTCCAGGTACTTAAAGCACTTGAAGGACAGAAAGAAAGGGCTGAACGAAAACGGCTTTTTTATGTTGCTATAACCCGGTCCCGGGATATCCTTGTAATGAGTGGAATACCCCCGGATAATCATGACATATCGTTTGATCTTGCTAATAACAGGATTGAATGGGTATTTTCAGCACTCGGGATAACCGGGGACTCCATTGCTGCAGGAGAGCATCTCCTCGATCCCGGAGATTCATCCGGACTGCTGAAAATGGCAATTATTACCGATCCGGAGAGTATCATCGCAAAATCAGGTAATGATCTTCCAGGCCCGGTTCTCATTCCTCCCGGGTGCGAAGGGATGAGTGGGCAGTACCCCGGAAAAATCACTGAAGACGAAGGATCTGATTCATCAATAGAATATACGGTATCAGATCTTGAATCGATGATGAAGGGAGACTCAACAGGCCCGGTAACCGGACAATCCCTGCCTTTCTCTCATGAACTTCCCTGTATGTCCGGTCAGGGAACAGCCCATGGTACGGTCATTCACGAAGTGCTCAGGGGAAGAGATCCTCTCGCCGTTTGCAGTGAATACGGGGTAGCTGGTGAAGAGTATATCCGCCAGTGCAACGATGCAGTTGCACATTTCAGGAAGTCTGCACTCATGCAGAGGGTGAAACGCGAATTTTGCGAGCTTCCGTTCTCCCTGTCCATCGGGGGTATCCTTGTGAAGGGTACTATCGACCGTCTCTGCGAGATCGATGACGGTTCCTGGATCCTTATCGATTACAAGACTTCCCCGGTCACTCCCGATTCCTACCCGGAGGAGGAAGAACGTTACAAATTCCAGATGGCAGTGTACATGCTGGCGGCATCACGTCTCGTAAAAAAACCGGTGAACGGCTATCTTTACTTTACTTCAGGCGGAGAATTTCACCGGGTTTTGTGTGATATAAATAAGGTAATTGAAAGCATCTGCAATGAACTAAAACGCCGTTCATAGGAACAGAACACGGGTATAAACCAGGCCCCGGGCACCCCGTGGATAAAGCAGATACTCCGCTATGAACTTGGAAAAATCCCCCTTGCCGGGCCGGGACAGGGCGAATAATGATGATCATGCGGTCAAGAAAGACAGTGAAAAATCTGCAATCCGGTAACCCCCCGGGCAGAACATGCAGGTTCAGCGGTCAGGTTTACCTGTCTGCAACAGGGAACGGGCAATACCTGTTTGGTTGTGCCTGCGGGTCAGTCAGGTAGTCGATGACCCTCCGGATTATCTCATCGTTCTTCGGGAGCATGAAATGGCAATACTGTTCCGGGTTGTCTTCGAGGGTCCGGGGGTCTGCAGGCAGGATATCCAGGCCTGCCCCGGGAAGAAACGAGTCCGAATGAGGAACGATCCCGTCTCCCTGGTACGTCTGTTTCCAACCGGATTCGGGGGAGAATACCCAGGTCTTTCCATGGAACCAGTGAAAGAAATCTGGCGTTTCCGTATGATTGGCGGTAAGCAGAATCCTGTAAGGAATATCCTTTCGTATTCCTGCCGAGGCCAGTTCCCTCATGGTACTGCTGCCCGGCCTGAATTCCTGGACAATAACATCTTCGGAAGGATCGAATCCCGGCTGTACAAAAACGCCGTGAAGTGCACGGATAATATCTTCTCCCAACCTTAAATCATTGAAGAGCTCGGCAATCGATGACCCGTTATTTGGCGGGCCAAGCCCGATTAACTGCCGTATCTCTCCTTCCATGGTGTGAGAGTTCATGACTTCCAGCATGTAGCGGGCGATACAGGTCCCCATGCAGTGACAGACCAGGTCAACAGGTCCTCCATACCCGGAACGCTCGCGCTGTTCAGCGATATAATCCTGCAATGCCCCTGCAATCTCGGAAGTACAGGCTCCGCTCATCACTGCATGGTCAAAGGTCCAGCAGGGGAGGTCATGATCTTCCAGTCGTGATATAAGTCGTTTCCATACCCCCGGATGGCTCTTCCAGCCGTGGACGAGGACAACGGGGTAATGATCACCAGACACTTAAACATTATATTTCTCTCTCAACAATGAAAGAATTTTTGAAAGTGACTACCGTATGCCTGTCGCTCCGGATTATCCGGGAAAAGAGTGTATGCCAGTTATGATGAAGCGAACGAAAAAAGTTCGAATGAATGATTAATAATTCAGTGACTGCCCGGGAGGGACGGGAGTGCAGGTATCGTGCCAGTATAATATCTGGTATTGTATTCTTCCCAATAATAAGGGACCTTAACTTATCGTTTTTCCTGGAGCCAGGAATGTAAGATTCATGATGATTAGTTTTTATGTCTCTGACGCCTACACATTTCCATGGAAGTGGACAATGGCATTTGAATGGGACCCGATTCTTTTTGTGAACCTTGTACTCTGCATAGTCATCGTGATACTGGGATACCTCTGTTACAAAAAAAGCGGCGAAACGCTCCCGCTTTATATCGGCGGGGCATTCGGGCTCTTTGGTATATCTCATGCAGCGACACTCATGGGGCTGAAAGTGCCGCTCACCATACCGCTCATCATCATACGGACGCTTGCATACCTGCTTATTGTCTATGCACTCTACCGTTCCCTGAGATCAAGCCTAATACAGAAGGAGACCCGGCAGGCGTGGGTCGACTATTTCAAGGATGAGACAGGGGATGAAGAAAAGTCCGGCTGAAGATTTGAAGGGTCGGACTCTCTTTCTTTTGTCTCCTCGCTGTTTTACATGGGTTGATGGGAACTTAGCTCTTCAGGGGAACACTGAATAGTCACTTAATCACCCCCGTCAGCGGGAATAGAGAATTATCTCATCTTTCATCACAGGACCCGGGTACAATCTTTGGTGGCGATTGCAATCGTCGCCCCGGATTCGTTAGGCTTGAGCCTTCGCGGTATTTTCTGGGGCGGCGAATTTTATCGCGTTGGAAGGTATGGATGCAAAAACCTCCTTATAGCATTCTGCAAGAAAGATCATATCCACAAGAAATAGCGAAGAGCCCTTTTTTTAATAAGAAAATACAGATACGGCATTAAATCCCTTTCCAGGAAAAGAAAAAGGGGTTAAATTACCAGGATTCGGCAAAGGCCATATTCGTGTAGATATCTTCGAGCCGTGCCTTGTGACCGCGTTCCATGTTGGCAAGCTGCTCAAAGACCATTCTTTGCTCAGGGTTGCTGCTTGCCTTTGCTAACTGGGTGTACATCTGCATTGCTGCAAGTTCCTTTTTAATTGCAAGGACGAGTCCGTCGACCGGTTTTAAGTCAGGCGTCAGTTTTGGTGTCGATGAATCATCAACTACCCTGTAGTCGTGGGATGCATTGAAGTGAAGCATCTTGACGTCTTTTGCAAGAAATGCCTGAAGGATCTCCCTGTGGGTCTTTTCATCGGCTGCAAGCTCGTTGAACATGGTTTTTACTGCCGGGGACTTTGCCTTGTCTGCGGTGCTCTTATAGAATGTGTATGATTCGACTTCCTTGTCGATTGCATTTGAAATAATTTTTCTGTATTCTTCTGCGTTCATAAAGGAATTCAACTCCTTCAGCCTTCCATTGGCTCTTGAGGTATTAATCTTATGGTTCGTGGAAAATACAACCTGAAAGCGGAGATAGACAATTAAGGCCATACAAACTAATATTTTTAATTATTGGTTGAAGAGTACCCATGATTTCCGGAAATGGGCTTCTATTGCAACAAATTTACGGTTGGCAGTGAAATTAAAAAGGGAATAACGATGTAAATTTTTTAGCCTGTTTTATAATTTGTCAGATACTGTCCGTGTATTCAATTTTCAATATTTTCCAGGAAACGTACAATTACATGGCAAGACCATCATCACATGTCTTGTAGATAGAAAATATCTGGTTAAAACCGGCAGTGACAAAAACTTCCATTACGAAGGGCTTCAAAGAGCAGAGTGCCACTTTTCCCCCCGTTTTTTTCGTATTTTTTACCGTCAGTAAAAGAACCCGGAGTCCCGCACTCGAGATGTAATCAGTTCCGGAAAAATCAAAAAGGATCTTTTTTTTACCATCTTTAACGATTTTTTCAATCCCTTTTTCAAGTTCGTCTGCATTTGAAGAGTCGATCCTCTTATCAAGCATTATAATAATAACGTCGCCTTTTTCTTCAATTGAAAAAACCATTCTCCGACAACCACCTTAATAAATTATTAATCCCGCAACCTGTTATCCTTTCTGTATTTTGGTAGCGGGATAAATACTTTTTTCCCTTTTGCACCGGTATGTCCCGGCTCCGTTCCCTGTTGATTTACTACTTTTATATCAGGTTATGATAGTGTTGCAGATGAATTCCTCTACGCTGTTTTCTATTGGATTGATGTGAACTTAGTTCTTTCCGGGAGTATTAATCCGTTACTTAATCGCCGCCGCCCGGGCACCCTTCGGGGGCGGCGCCTTTCACCGAAGTGAATATATGAGAGTAACAACCCCGGGATATTACGCTCATTTTTAAAAATTGTATCCACATGATAGAGTAAAGACCCATAAAAATAATGAACCGGACCAGCGGGATACCCTTCTATTTTCTTCCCATCATAAAAAATCCGCTTCCTGATAAATTTTAGTTGCACCTGACCTGCTGCACCCAGTAATTAATGAATAATGCTCATATTACCGTCGGTATTCCGATTGGGCAGTGCAGCACAGAGTTGAAAAATCACCTCCGGATCAAAGAAGATAAATTCAAATGGAATGAACATCCATTTCCGTATACTGTTCAGGTGGCAGAAAATATCAGGGTGGATGAACAGATTGGATACTGCGTTTCTCTATTCAATAAAAAGAGCGGCAGATGTGGCTGCAAAGGCTCATCAGGGCCAGTACCGCGATGATGGCCAGACTCCCTATATCACGCATCCCGCACGTGTCGCAATGCTCGTTGCCCTCTTTGGCGGTGATCACCGTGCAGTTATTACCGCATGGCTGCATGACCTGCTCGAAGAGTGCCCCGGTCATAAAGGTGAGGTCTTTCTTCAGCAGGCACTTGCGACCCCTTCACTTCCGGCTGCTGACCGGGAGAGGATTTGTGAGATGGTACGTTCTCTTACAAAAGATGAAGATATCCCGGATGATCTGCGGCTGCAGGACTCCCTCGAGAGAATAATCTCAGCACCTTCCGGCGCGACACTGGTAAAACTGTGTGACAGGCTTGATAACCTCACCGATCTTCCTGACAGCAAAAAGAGTGCAGGAGATTACATTGCCTCGACTAACAACCTCGTCGGGTTTCTCTCAAAACGAGCTTCAGACCTGGGATACCAGGAACCACTCTTTCTTATCATGGATCTGGCAGGCAGAGATACGGTTCGGGATACCTGAACCGTGCCAAGTGAACTACCCCGCCCTGAAGAGCGGGGACTTCCCGCTCCGCCCCCTTCACCCCCGCACGTCAAAACTCACTTTATCAGTTTTATCTCACAAAATAGAGGAAAATCTGCAGCATCCGTTCTCCCTGATATCATCATTTGCCGATTTAAAAGAGACGAACCTGAAATAAAGAATTTCTTGCTGGTGTAAGAAAGGTAGGGAATAAGGTCCTTTAACCTTGTTCTTTCATCCATTTTCTTCCGTGTCAGGTATCACGGATATTCTCAGGGACTGAATAATTCCTCTGCAGGGGGGAACCACGGAATTATTCTCTATAAACGGGCCAGGGGTAGGGGGTACCTGAAGAAGGAAGAGGGATCTGGTTTAACTCCTTCTTCAGGTCAGAAAGGCTGTTCATTTTTACCAGGGTTTCCGAGACCGTATAGAGCACATCTCCTATGTAGAGCGAACGCCTGACCGATTGCGGCGAGTTCCAGTACCCATAGTCCTGGTTGTCCCCATGCGTCACGGTTCCTTTTAAAACAAATCCTGTATCAGGTGTCAGGCCGTAGACATACACCCCATTCCAGACACCGGGCCTGTACCCGTATTTTACATCAGAGCCTGCAGGGGTCCGGGTCACTTCCCTCACCGGGATGACGAGCAGGTCCTTCCCACGATCAAAGAGGAACGCACGGTGGTCCTGCAGTGCAGGAGAATCCGTGCCCGAATCTCCAATCTCTGCCTTGTCAAGGAGACGTGGATTGTTCACATCGGTTACATCAAAGAGGGCCAGCTTCAGTCCACCGGTTGAGACCCCACCCCATTCATTCGATTCTGTCTCTTTCCCGATCCCGATGATATGATTGTTGTCGTAAGGATGAAGATAATCTGAATATCCGGGAAGTTTCAGCTTGCCAAGGATGAACGGTCTGGCAGGGTCTGAAAGATCGATGACAAAGAACGGGTCTATCCGCTTGAATGTGACCATGTATAATCTCTCACCGATGAACCGCGTTGAGTAAATTCGCTCATCGGGCGCAATGTACTCAAGTGATCCCTTTGTATCAAGGTACGGATCGAGGATATAGACATTGTTATACATATAGGACCTGTCACGACCGTAGCCTTCAACCGTCGTCGCCACCCGCAGGTTGCCCCTGTATTCATCCATCGAAAACTGGTTCAGGAGATGCCCGGGGACATCTCCGGTGGCCTTATAGTCTATATTTCCTTTATTAATCGCAAAACGGTGGATCACCGTGCCTTCGACCTGTGATTCCTGGATTGTACCAGAGTCTCCCACAAGTGTACGGGGGGCCTGAATCCGGGCATATGGGATCTGTTTCTGGTAAGCAAGGTAGATATTGTCCATTGATACATAGAGCGTGGTTGAATACCCGGCCAGGAATGTCTGCGACTTTATGTCTGACCCGGACCTGAGAGAGAATGATGAGATGGTATAGTAAACGTAATTGTAGTACGGCATGTCAAAATAATAAATTTCAGGGGTAATCTCCCTTTCATCACCGGTTTTCACCACAGGAAGGACAGGATTGTCATCATACCACGGAACTGATTCGCTCGTCAGTATATAGATATCATCACCGATCATACGGGAATTGAAGTATGTGCCGCTGAATGTGAGGGTCCGGGAGAGAACAGGGTTGCTACGGTCTGAAATATCATATATCCGGGCTTCCGTAACCTCTCTCCAGATCGGAACAGGAGCGACACTGGTTGCAGGTTTCACATATGTTTCATCCTGGACCGTGGTAAAGACGACGAGACGATCACCCTGCTGGAATATCTCAAACGGTTGTCCGTTTACCAGAGTCATTGAAACTATCTTTGACATCTCTGCAGGGTACGCATCAATGATTACCAGCGTCCCGCCACTCAGGGTATAGAGATATTTACCGTCGGTCTTGATGATATCGGCCTCGTCAACTCCCTTTACCTGAATATTCGTGGTCGAAAAGTCAGGAGAAGATGCAATGGTCGGAACAGCGGTGGGCATCGCAGGGGGTGCGGAGGATATTCCTGAACCTGACTGTGCTGTACCGGATTCCATTGTTTTCATAGCCGGCAGAAAAGTTTCTCTTCCATCCTGTACCCCGTATCCGCCTGAACTGTATGTTTCACGGTGCTCGAGGAGGTACGTTTTCAGCTCTTTATGAGAGGAGAATTTTTTCATTTCATCTCCCGGGGCCACCGTGTCGTTTTGTTTGACCAGTGCAAGACCGATAATTGCGCCCACGATGATTACTCCGGCGATGACCAGGAAAATAAGATATTTTTTATCTGACATGGCTGATTGTCTCCTGTCTGAGGGTATTATTTGCTGCAGAGATAATGTATATTGCGTTAACTGCCACTATTTTCGCAGTTATACAGTGTAATTTTTTAATTTCCTGCTCATTCCGGACAATTACCAGGTAAACAGAAATTTTTTTTGACGGAATGAATAATTTTTAAGTTTTTCACCGGTTTTTCAGGTCCGGGACAATACGTAATGGCAGTGACCCGGAATTTCTTCTTAAAAAGGCGTGAAAAGGGATAAATACAAGAAGAGGATGGAACGAATACCTCCATACAAAAGGTGACAATACAGATGAACTCCCTGAAACAGACAAAATCCCCATCTGCAACTGCAGGACCAGCATCACTCCTCTTTATCATCTCGCTCATTATCTCCATGATCGGCATATTTGCAGGCATTTTTCTCCTGTTCATGGATCCCGGGACTGCTATAGTCGTTGTTACGCTCCTGCTCGTCAGCGGGGTAGGGATATTGAGCTTTTTACGACATTCAGTTTATTACCGGTCAGACCAGACCCGCATGGGATGGTCCCAGGAACACCCGGAATTTCAGATCGAGGTTGGTTTTGCAAACCTGGCTATAGGGCTTGCAGCACTTGTCGCAATAGTCCTGAACATGGGTCCGGTTGCATATGGCATGACACTGCTGACGTATGCTCTCTACCTGCTCTGTACACTGGTCCTGCATGCATGGGAGGCGATGTATTCGAAAGAGATGCGGAAACGTGCAATCCAGAGCACGTTCAACACAGGGTTATTCACATTGTTCCTGCTCCTGTTTGCGGTCATGGCATTCATGCAGGTGTAATCTCAAACTAGTGACAGAGCACTCTTTTCAACCTGTTCTTTTTTATTCTCCGGGCTCTACCACCGACTGAGAGAGAAATCCTGTAAAAATAACTATATCCGGGAATTATTCAATTAAATCGATATTTTGGCGGGCACACAATCAAAACAGGTACACTTCGAAACCCTTTTTTGATCATGCTGTCTATAGCACAATTGCCGGCTGAGGTCACGCCGTGTTATCCCGCACTCCGGGTATGCACTATTCCGGACCTGCACCGGGGTTGCCTGGCCAGGTAATCCCATGTATGGCACCCGCTTCACCGGTAACCTGTGGTTGGGCTGTTGCCCGACACCTTGAATGGCCTGGTCACTGCGGTCCACTCCCCAAATGAGGGAATTACCAAAAGATGTATATCCCCGCGGACCCGGTGACCTCGTCAGTATAAAAGGCTTTTATTCGAGTTATACTTTCAGAAACAGTTATTATTATGCACTATTCACCGATTTCAGATCCAGTGGACAATTTTACATACCGGGTATTCCCGGCATCTGAAAAAAGTATAGGGATTTACGGGGGGTTCCCCAGATAATCAGGGGATAAATTCAAAATAAACCTTGCTACGCTACTCCCGGTGGCGATGGGAATTCATCACGGTGTTCTCCCATGAATGTCTGCATCCATTTCTTTACTGCTTCCTGGCCTCCATTGTTGATTAATGTCTCAATTTCGGTGGTGTAATACCTGGGACATTTTACGGGTGATATCAATTCACACTGACCGTTCTGACCGTCCTGCGGGGGTGCGGGAAGTTCATCACGGTGTTTTCCAATGAATGTCTGCATCCATTCCTTTACGGCATCCTGGTCACAGCTGTTAATTAACAGCTGTAGTCCGGTCGGAGCATACGCGGGACATTCTTCGAGGACTATGGAAATTCCACGGTTTCCAGAAGAATATATTATTATTCTTTTCGATGATGTCAGGTTTTCTGCAGAACCTGTCATGAAAGGAGAACAGGCACCTGATCCCATGCCTGTCATTCCGGTTTCTGAGTAATCTGTTCCGGTTAACGGATTCCGACTATTCAGTGACGAGGATCCTGATGCATTGACAGGTAACAATCCGGTATGTTCCGCGTTATCTTTTGAAAACGAAGGTGCAGAGAATTCCTCTGCTACCGTCCCACCGGTAAAG
>JBFYKV010000152.1:0-39068 GCA_041305745.1 Methanoregulaceae archaeon
GAAAACCTGTTAATGGAAATAGATTCACGAATAAATGAATTAATGCCGAATTTTGAATGACATCCTTTTTTCCCGTCACTATACTATTTTGATGCTGAACTCAAAAAATCGTCATCAATGACTTCCTTCATTAAACACGGATAATTAATGATATTTCGGGTCAGAATATTCATTCGGGATGAAAAATGAAGGGCGCAACTGACCCGGTATTCCTGTGAGAACATCCCGCCTGCATTAAAAATCATGGGCCACCCCTTCCCTGTTATGGAGTAATTTCTGGTAGCCGGTTAGCGGCCCTTATTCAACATATTTGCCCCAAATATATGTACCAGGGGCCTGTTCATTCCCGACGGTGTGCCAACGTTCCACAAAAAAGGAGAATTGATTCAATCGGTAAAACATCACAGGCAAAATGAAAGATAAAAAATTTCAGCCGAACAATTTTTTCCACCTGCTCTTCGCTGGTTTCAATACAATATCGTTTTCAGGGTATTTATCCCGAAGAAATTCTTCCTTCGTCTCCTCGTACCGTTCACCGAATTCTCTCCAGCGGGGACAGTGGCGGAGGTCAAGAAGGAGCTCGTGGCCGGCCACACTCCCGTTAATTGCGGGTATCGCCACAAAAGGATAAATTTTGCAGGTAAGTGGGCGGTCTTCATACGGAAGGACACACCCTGCCTCCAGTTTTCCCGGACAGGTATCATGGAACATCCACCAGTTCCCGAGTTGCCGGGGTCCGGCGGCTTCCGCTTTTTCCGTGCCGATTGCGAGAACAAGCCGCTCATACTCAGTGGGGGTCATATTCGGGTGGCGGCAGCAGTTTCCGCCGCAGTCTTTACATAATTCTGGCGAGCTGGTCATCACTATAGCTGGTTCTTTTTTTAACGGGAATATAATTTTTGATCAGTACAGGATCGATTACGGCCTAAAACTTCATTATGATAGTTAAACCTGAAAAATGGAGTTTTAAAAGGATTAAATACCCGTCGGACAGATATTGCCAGTTCCGGGGTCAGCCTTTTTTCAGCCCTTCGCTCTTCAGTGTGGGCTGTTATATTCCTTTTCACGTATGATATATGATGGTTGTTGCCCACAAACCCCTGGCAGGATGATCGTCGCCGCCCCCGAAGATACCGCGAAGGCTAAAGCCTTTCGAATCCGGGGCGACTATCCAGTCGCCAACAGAGGGTGCGATATATGAAATAAATAATGTCTCATGGATTGTTTGACTAAACGTCGGCGATTCAGTGACTGTTCACCACCACCCAAAAGATCCGGTATTCTGTAAACACATACAAAACAACGAAGAGACGCTTTCTATCTCCGGTACCAATGAGACCATTGAAGCAGTAATGCCGTCCTGATAAAAGATCATGAGGAGGGTCTCGCTTTTATTACTTCATTGATCTCTTCCTGAGAGATTGATCGACCATCAGAAAGTGTCAGGGTGATAGGATTGCCCATAAATACCCCTTTAAAGAGAATCCCCGGCCCATTACATTCCCTTTCATGGTACCCGCCATGTTTGCAGCATGCCTGGCAGATTATTCCGGAGATGACCGGTCTCCCTTTCAGGGTATATTTTCATGATAGTATGAATTCCGGGAAAACAGCAGGGGTCATCCTGCGATATCTGCTCAACCCGTTTATTCTGCCGGATTCGCTTTATTAATTTTACTCCCGTCGTAGTCATGAACTGCCATTCCGATGCTGTCCGGCAGGAAAATTTTTCCCTGTTTCCGGGTCAGAATTATTCTGGCAGGCGCATTTCAGGTACTGACATTTTCACCCGCTGCTGCGAAGTCAGTCAGACAACAGGACCCGGCCTGATGTATTAGCGAAAAATAACCAGCCATTTACATTGATGAGGTTTTTCAGAAGAAAGTTGATACCCTCACTGATACAATATAGGATAATTACGTCCGGCGGGTTGCAGTTATGATTCTTCAATATTCACCTTATTTTTTCCCACTCCTTATTTCAACACTTTTCCTGGCGGCACTGACCGTCATTGCCTGGAGGTTCCGGAACAGGCCTGAGGGTCGTGCAGTAATCCTCTTTCTCATAGCGGCCACGATCTGGTCGGCAGCATCAGCCGGAAATGTGGTGAGTGCGGATATTCTCTCCAATTATCTCTTCACGTCTTGTGCCTACATCGGAATAGTAACTGTTCCCGTCGCGTGGATACTTGTCGCCATTATCTACATCGGCGAAGAACGAAGGGTTTTATTCCCGAAGTTCCTGGCCTTTTTCATCATTCCTGCCCTGACATGTCTTATGGTTGTTACCAACCCGTATCATCACCTGTTTTACTCGTCAGTTTCCTCAGTCCAGTCAGGATCTACGGTTCTGTGGCTCTATTCATACGGGCCCTTTTTCTGGGTTCATGCACTTTATTCCTATATCCTTGTCCTCTCCGGGATGATACTGCTTTTAACAAGGTATGTCACTTCACAGGCAATCTTTCGTGCACAGATTGCATTGCTCCTGGTTGCCGTTGCCATTCCCTTCGGTTTTAATCTTTTATGGGTCGTCTATGGCATACCGTTTCCCGGTTTTGACCCGACCCCGGTCATCTTCATCCCGACCGGTCTCATCCTTATCGCTGCAGCCAGTCGCTACCAGTTGTTTTCTCTCTCTCCGGTCGCCTATTCCCTGCTCTTTGACTCCCTGAACGACATGGTCATCGTTACAAATGAACGCGGGCTTGTCGTCAGCATAAACCCTGCGGGTGCCGGAATGCTTGGTGAATTAAACGGAAAAATTCTTGGTAAACCGGTTCAGGGAGCACTAAAAGGTATGCCTGCCGGATTCCTCACCTGTTCTCATGATACCCACATGGAATGTAATCTCTCATTTGGCAGTAACGATCCCGCCCGGCATTACGATATACGGTGTATGCCGGTTTTGTCAGAAAAAGGGGAGATTACTGGAAGAATTCTTTTTATCAGGGATATTCAGGAAGCCTACCTTGCAAAATCCGCACTCATCAGGACAAACCAGAAATTAAACCTTCTCAATGACGTAACCCGGCATGATATGCTGAATACACTGACCGCCCTGCTGCTCAACCTTGACTATGCAAAAGATATCCCCCAAACCCCTGAAATGCAGGACATCATTCGACGTTCGGAGCAGGCAGCGCAGATACTGCTGGAACAGGTGGAGTTCACCCGTGATTACCAGGATCTCGGGGTGAATGTCCCGGTCTGGCAGGACGCAGGGAAAGTTCTTGATAAGGTCCTTTCAACGTTATCACTGACTGATATCAGTATTACATCAAAACTTGACGGAATTCTTGTGTATGCGGATCCGCTCTTTGGAAAGGTCATCTATAACCTGGCAGATAACGCGATACGTCATGGAAAAAACATGGATTGCATCTGGTTTGATTATGCCGAAGGCCCTGAAGGACTGCTTATATCTGTTGAAGATAACGGGACTGGAATTCCCCCTGACCAGAAAGAGAAGATATTCCGGCGGGGGTATGGAAAAGGATCAGGACTTGGACTCTTTCTTGTCAGGGAGATACTTTCCATCACAGGCATCCATATAAAGGAGACCGGCATGCCAGGGAAGGGAGCACGTTTCGAGATCAAGGTGCCTTCCGGCTCTTACCGTATGCCGGGTTCACAACAATGAAAAGAGGCCCTTTGCTATTCCACGTGGATTGTTTTATTCCCGTTTACGCATAGTATACGAGGGCTGTTGCCCCTACACTCCCGGCAGGATGAACTTCCCCGACCCGGAAAATGCCGCGAAGGCTCAGCCTTTCGAATCCTGGGCGACTATCCAGTCGCCAACAGAGAATACGATTATACTGAGATTCGTAATGTCGAATGAATTTTTTGATTTAACGGCGGCGATTCAAATGACTATTCACCACCACCTCAAAGATTCAAGGTACTATAACCCCGTACAAAACAGCGAAGAAGCTAAAAGAAAATATATCCCCTGCCTTTTGGCCAGGTGGTTCCGGCAAATAACACGGTCCCATGACCCGGGAAATTTCCTTCCGGTAAAAAAAGATTTCTGGATTTCAGAGCATTCCGGGGATGATGCTGAATAATGCCTTGAAAAATTCAATGATGACTGCGGCACCAAGGCCCATCATGATAATTTCAAGGACAGGGGGGATGATGATGACTGCGACTGCATGGTCGAGGCGCATCTTCTGGTTCTCCTCAATCCCGAGAATCAGAAGAACAAATGTCCAGATGAACCCAATGAACGAAAATGACCGGGATCCAGCCGGGGAGAAGCGCCGGCGTCGCTGCGTACATGACCGTTTTTAATGTCTGGACGACCCCCTGCTCTCCCCCATAAGAATGACGAAGACCTGAAGGATAAGCCCTGCAATGAAGATCCCGAACAGGAGAACGAGAAAGCCCAGGTATACAGAAAATACGCTCAGTGCAAATACAAAGCCGCTGAACTGCAGCAATGATGCTGATAGGACTCCCCCCATCCATGGGATCATGCCGAGCTGGTTGGCATACAGCGAGAATGTTGCAATCTGCAGTGAAACGGTTACGATACCATAGAGGATGGTGAATATGATAAGCAGTACAAAGTATTACTGAAAGGCCGACCCGAGAGTACGGGAATTCGTCTTTCCAAATGTCACCGAAGGCTTCATAAGGAACCCTTTCTTGTCTTCAACAAATGTTTCCAACATAGTGTGTGTATCCTCAACAATAAAGGGATTTAAAGCTTATCCAGATGCAGTTTACCTTTTCCTGGCATTCATACTATTACGGGTTGTCCATAAGACAGCGCCCTTATCCCTGCTCATCAAGCTGCTTTTCCAGCCAGACCATGTCGAAAAGCTCCCCGTTCTTCATACCGGTGGCATGAAATCTTCCGCATCCAACAAACCCGGGGTCCTGGTGAAATATCTGGCCTTCTTCGTTTTTCGACGAAATATTCAAAAGAAGGCCCGGAGCCCCACGGGCTTTCACGACCCCTGTCATGAATTCAGGACGCTTTTTGCCGATACCCTGCCGGAGGGGGTCGTGATGAATGTAAAGAGAGACCGCAGATACACGTGAAAATGTTACAAACGGGAGGAAAGGCTTTGCCACCCCGAACCCGGCAACCCTCCCTTCACGCTCTGCCACGATAAAGGAATATACAGCCTGCCCCAGGCAGATAAAAAAACTGGTCCGGGAACGGCCTTTGAGGATATGCAGCAAAACAATTCTCCACGTAATAATTATTAATAGAAATGACCGGCGGAGATCGTTTTTATGTGCGTTCCTGATAAGAACCGGAATTGTTTCACTATCAGCACTATCGCTGGATATCCCTTCAGGTATATATGAATCTTCCCGAACTGCTGTGCACCCGGGGCTACGGACCAGATAAGTCACGGGAGAACCCATTGTGATGTCTTAAAAGATTCATGAGATATTTCTCTGCAATTTATGGAAAGTCACGGCCGCCTCGCCGATAAAGAAATGAATTCCCCCGTCATTCCGGGCCGTTATCAAATAACAAACCAGATATAAAACATGGTCTATTCTGTTTTATTCAGGAACAAGGCAGGAGGACGAAATGAAGACCTACACAGGAAAAAATGATATTGAATGCACCGGATCCGTCCATGGACATTTATGCAGGAAAAATACGGGACGGCGGATATGACGGTCATCAGAGTGCTGAACGGGGGAGATACTGCCTGGAATATCGCTATTGTCCTCACCGCGGCAATTGCCCTCGTTTTAAATGCAACAGGACTGATCTTCGGAATCAGCAGCGTACTTCCTCATCTTTTTTACATGCCGGTCGTGATTACGTCCTACCACTATCCACGCCGGGGGCTCCTTTTTGCCGCAGCTATTGCAGCAGCCTATATCATTATGGTCTCAGTGCTTACCGGCGGCTCCCTCCCAATCATCACCGAGGCGCTGGTGAGAGGAGTCGTCATCGTCATCATCGGCGGGCTTATTGCATACCTCTCGCGCCGGCTTCGCGAGCGTGAAGACCTCTACCAGGGACTCTTCGACCACTCTGAGGCGGGAAGCATCCTCCTGAAAAAACCGGGTGAACAATGGCTGGTTGAATCGGCGAACAGGAGGGCAATGGAGCTTCTCGGAATTGCGAATGGTGCTGCAGACGACCTGCCGGTTAGATCATTCTGGAATGCCGGATTTTCTGACCCGTTCTTTGACCGTCTCATCACGGAAGAAAAAATTGATACTACAGAAACGCTCTTCACAACCGTTGAAGGAGACTCCATTTCGGTCCTCTTCTCAATTGCACTCCTTCCTGAAGCGCGGTCAATACTTACCTTTGAAAATATCACCCGGCGTATCGCTGCAGAGCGGGCCCTGCAGACCGCAAACGACAAATTAAACCTGCTCTCCCGTATATCGGCCGATCACCTGCAGAGGACGGTGAATGAAATCATTACCACCACAGATACAGCCGATCATGATCCGGGTGACATCCATGCGAAGGGGTATCTTAACATAATAAAAACACTGGCACTAAGCCTTACCAGACAACTTACCATTGCAGCAACCTACAAGGATCTGGGAAGGTCTCCCCCGGCGTGGATACCTGTTCAGCAGGCCCTTCTTGCGGTGCCCCGGCCTCCCGGAACAGAAGAGATCTCTCTCCGGTTCTGGACTGAGCGGCTCATGGTCTATGCAGATCCGCTTATCCGCGATGTCTTAAACCATCTCGTGGATAATGCCTTACGGCATGGAAAAACCTCTAAAAATCTGGTCGTCACCTGGCAGGAATCAAAAGACGGGCTTGACATCATTATCAGGGATGACGGGACAGGGATTCCGGCCGGCCGGAAAGAAACGATTTTTGAATACGATGCAGACCATACAGGGCTTGGGCTGTTCATCTGCCGGCAGATCCTCGCGGTGACAGGCATGTCGATTATCGAGAACGGTAAAGAAGGTGAAGGGGCACGGTTTGTGATCCATGTCCCGGAGGGAAATTACAGTATCGAGGGGACAGGGAAAGATGTCCAGGAACTCCAAAAAAATCCGGACCGCACGATGCCGGGTCCGGGGGCAGTGCCGCATTCATCGGGAACACTTGTAAAAGAGCTTGTCTCCCGGGAATTCCCTCTCGCAGAAACGTTATGGATCGATTATCACAATACGAAAGGCAATCCTTTATCTGACAGGATTTTTGGTGCATTTTCAGGGAATGAACTTGTCTCCGTCGCACGGTGCAAACGTCATCCGGAAGGGTTTGAAGTCGACGGTGTTTTCACTCCTGACCGTTTCCGTGGCAAAGGCTATGCCAATGCCGCAGTATGGGGACTTATAGAGGCCTGCGGCGGAAATACTCTCTATATGCATTCGGTAGCGAACCTCACCGGGTTTTACGGGCACTACGGGTTTGTCCCGATCCCTGAACAGGAACTTCCGGACACCATCCGGGAACGGTATGCCTGGGCACAGGGCGAAATGGCTGGCGCAAATGTATGCCCCATGAGACGAGAACCAACACCATGACGGGCCCGGTCTGATCGAACCCGGGTAAAAATCCCCTTCGGCATAGACGACGTCGATCCGGATATGTTCCGATGAACCCCTTCTCCTTTTCACGGTGCATAAATTAAGGGAATAAATCCTGCTTTTCACGTTTTAATTGTTTATTTTTACAGTATGAACAGAACGAGATCCTGCTTTGGGAAAAAATGAACGACTTTATCATTACGATGCGGAACAGGGGGTGCATAATGTGCAAAAACTGACCTGCGGGGCTTGTTTTATCTGAAAACAATTTCTTTTAGTAGAAGGAAGGAAAGATAAAATATATGGCTAAGGGTTTTGAGTCCCTCTACCTACTTCGCTATCTCACAATTATAGCAGTTATCGCGTCACTTACCGGGTCTGTACTTATGTTCCTGGTCGGAGCAAAAAGAATCCTTGAGAGCATTATCGTCCTCTTCACCGATATTGACATCCATACCGACATGCAATTGCCCATTCACCTGGATGAAGACGGGCTTGTTACGGTCCTCGTGGTCCAGGCCGTGGACACGTTCCTTTTTGCACTCGTGCTCCTCATATTCGCACTTGGAATCTACACCCTTTTTATCATGGACCCGGAAGAGAGGGAACAGAAAAAAATGCCGGGATGGCTTCAGATCAACAGCATCAGCCAGCTTAAATCAAGTCTTGCAAGCGTGATAATTATTATCCTGTTTGTAAACGTCCTTGAAAATATCATCATCGTGGGATATGAATCACTCCAGTGGTCGGCCCTCATTATTCCCATCACGATTATTCTTCTTGCAGCGGCTCTCCACTGGCTCCCCGAACACTAGGATAACCCCATTTTTTGCCCGGCATCCCGTTTCCATGCGCTTCATTCCTTGTCATGGTTTCCATAAGCAATGAAAAACATACCGGGATGGCGTTTTTATTAACGGTGAGGGATAAACAGGTAAAAATGGCTCTTCGCTATTCCGTGTGGGCGGTAGTATTCCCATTGAGGTATAGTACATGAGAGCTGTTGCCCCCGTACCCCCGGCAAGATGAACTTCGCCGCCCCAAAAAAATACCGCGAAGGCGAAAGCCTGACGAAGCGGGGGCGACTATACAGTCACCAGCAGAGGGTGCGATATATGAGATAAATAACGGGTAGTGGATTATTTGATTAAACGTCGGCGATTCAGGTGACTATTCATCACCACTTCAAATATTTAAGTTTCTTTAACTCCATACAAAAACAGCGAAGAAGCATAAAAATAAACCCGTACTTTTCAGGGGGAGTCCATATAACCGTTAAATAAAAATCCGGAGAGACTCCATTATAAAATAAAACTGCTCTTTTCGGTGCGGGTTCTCACGTATCATTCTTCCTTCATGAAAGAAGTGAGTTTATACGTTGTTTTAACTGGCTATGCCGGAGTACCTCCTCCTGAAGTTCTTCGTCATCAATAGAATACAATGTTTTTAGAAGTGTCAGAAGATCGGAATCAACCTGCTCACGCATCGCAAGAGTGCGGTATTCTTCGATATTTTCTGGCTTTTTCCCAGACTTTTTCGCGTTTTGCACCTCTTTTTCGATCCCGGCCCGGTCTGAAAAAAAACGGTCGACGAGGTCGGCAAGTTCACTGCTTGTGAAGGGTTTCATCCGGAAACCTTCTATCATCTTGCCATACAACTTCACGTCTTTGATCATGGGCGGCTTTGCCGTTACGATAATAACAGGAATCTTTCGTGTACGGTGATTGTCCCTGATCCGGGTGAGGACCTCCCAGCCGTTCATCGGTTCCATCATGATATCAAGGAGAATAAGGTCAGGGGTATTTTCCAGAAGGTACGAAAGGCACCTCTCTCCGCTGGTAACAAAGTCGGCAATATATCCATGCTTTGTCAGCATCCGCGAGTACATCGGTGACAGATACGGGTGATCTTCAACAATCAGTATTTTTTTCATGCACTCGACACCAGAATCCTGTACTATTTCTGTAGACTGCTTTTGACACTCCCCAGTTATGAAACATCCCATTTATAAATACGGACCTGAGGGCTCCTGACAGCTCAATGCAATATATTATTCAGGAGAAAGAGAAAGAATATATACAAATCGGGGATAAAAACGTCATTTTTGCCTTTAACTGCATTAAAGGGGTCGGTTACTATGTACACGGAATCTCATGACACCGGGAAATATGAATTTTTACGTCAGGCGGCATATTATCTGGGCGCTCTCGATGCCAGGATCATTCGCGTCAGCGACATTATCATCGAAGACAGGGTGACCAGGAAATGCCATTCGGGGTGTATGGGATATGGCAACAAGCTGACCTGCCCGCCTTTTGTTCCGACACCGGAAGAGTTCCGGGCGAACATATCAGAATACCACACTGTGCTGCTGATAAAATTCACATCACATGAAGATACAGGTGATGAAATTATTGATGCGATTAAACAGGAGTGGGTTGATCCGAAAGCCCCGGCTGAATTGCAGCAGGAATTAAGAAACTTCCGGGACCTGCATTTCAACAAATCGACGCGGACTCTCTTTGCAATGCTCGAACTTGAACGGTATGCAATAAAGGCTGGCTATATAAAAGCACGGGCATATGTAAACAGTTCCTGCCGCTTATGCGAAGAGTGCAACGTCAAAACACGGACCTGCCGTCATCCCGGTTTTTCACGGGTACCGGGACATGCAGTCGGGATCGATATGAAAAAAACGGCAGTCTCCAATGGTATCGGGCTTAACCCTCCGTCAGAGGGGGGGATTGAGCCGCTTACACTTCTCCTCATCGATTGATCCGGCATCCCGCCCGGGTTTTGGAGAAAAACGGTCTTTCCGGTTCTTCAACATTCCAACCCGGTATACCCGGAGAACCCGGTTCCTGTTATCCGATAAATATGCCTGAATCGAGGTAAAAACACAGACATAAGGACCCTTATCGATTTCCTGGTCCCGAAAGATCAGATCTCCTTCTGCATCCAGATAGTATCAAACAGTACATTCTTTTTTTCCCCTACATTCCTGAAACGACCGCATTCTACAAAGCCGTTCTTCTGGTGGAAGCGGATACTCCCGTAATTTTTCGAGGATATATTCGCAAGGATGACCGATATGTTCCTCTTTTTTGCTCCCTTTTCAAGAAATGCCAGCATTTGTGAGCCAATACCTTTCCCGGTCATGTCAGGCCTGATAAAATATGTTATCTCAGCAGTGCGAGAAAAGGCTCGCATGGGATTATGGGCGTGAAGGAGTCCGAATCCTACGATTTTTCCGGAGTTCGTTTTTACCAGGACGGAAGGATACTGAGTGCATTGTGCCATCAACATGGCACAAAAATCTTCACTCACCGGTTGTTCAGGATACGCGGCATAGCTGTGTTCAATATAGTAATTAAAAATGTTGACAATTTCTTTACAGTCCTCCGCTGATATCGTGGAAAAGACATACTCATCTGTCATTCTCCTTCACCTGCATTATTGTTTAGTATCTATACTATAAGAGGCTGGTGCCCTGTATCGTAAATGAACTTTTAATGAGTGCCATAAGACGGCGATAACGATATTAAGCCCGCATATTCCGTTTATCCATCGCGATTTTTTCTGAAATATCTTCCCGGGTTGCTCCACACCGGTTGAATATATCGTGAATCTGGTCCAGAACTCTCATGATATTTTCCCTGTCAGAGGCTTCGAGTGAAGAGAGCATCTCTTCTAGATCGCTGTTCACCCTTTCGTGGTATGCACTGTGCCATTCATATGCCTCTTCTCCCTTCCCGGTCAGGCGCAGGTAGATTGTCTTTTTATCCCCCTGCTGCCGGGTTCTTATGAGGTACCCTTTTTTTTCAAGCCTGCACGCAGTCTGTGAAACGGCCCCTTTCGTAATTCCAAGACGCCCGGAAAGCCGTGTCATGCTTTCATCGGGAAAACGGGCACAAAATTCAATCAGGTGGACTTCCGATGCATGGAGAAGAATCCCGTCCCCGATATCAACGGGTTCTTTCTCTATCGCTGCTGCCTTATTCAAAATCCTGATAAACTGGTCTATTATATCGATTGAATCCGGACCGTTACCAGGCGGAGGAGAATTGTTTAGCATGTATATTATTCCTGTCCACCTGCAGGGACATAAAACGGAGGGTAATTTCGGGAATGAAAAACCCGGACTTACTCCCCGGCAAGGTCAATTCCTACGACGGCCTTATGGAGAACATCAACCGTCCCGCGAAACGCCCTGCCTGCATCCCGCAGGTGATGATAGACCTCCCTTTTCTTCATTGCAGCAATGGGATCGCCGGTCCTGAACAATTCATCCATGCCGCTGATGTAGAACCCCTCGATCTCATGCATGACCACCCGTGCCTCACGTATGATCTCCTTTATTCGTTTCTGGCTCCCGCCCATTTCATGAACACCTTCGCATACGAGCGCTGTTCCCCTGATAAGGGCATTTGTCATCCCGAGAATCGTCCTGTCAGGAAGGACCGAAAAGACATACATCTCCCGGGCAGTCTCGCTTGCATAATTTAAGATATAGTCCATCTGGCGGGAGAGCCCGTAAATATCCTGCCGGTCAAACGGTGTGGAAAAGGCGTCTTTTAATTTCTCCTCGAGATCATACCGCATGGCATCCACCCGGTCTTCGAGATGCTCCATTTCAACCGGTTCTCCATCAGGATTGTGTAAAAGCCAGTCCCGGAATGCCTCCACACCTGCCCTTGTGTGCTGTGCCTGCTCGCAAAGCATCTGTTCGAAATCGTATTCAACCGGAAATATCCGATCAAGCAAACCGGATTTCCGTCTTCTTCTTTCGTCTTCGTTGTTACAGTCCATATTACCTCATACTCCTCCAAGGGATGATACCGCCAGATAAAGCACTGCAGCAATGATCATGGTCACGGGTATGGTTACCACCATTGTAATTATAATCTGTTTACCTACTGCCCACCTGACCTTGAGCGGATTTTCCGCTGTACCCACACCGATAACCGACGTGGATATGATATGGGTTGACGATACCGGTGCTCCGGCGATTGTTGAAAGTGCGAGGGTCACGCCTGATGAGATCTGGGAATCAAATGAATGGACAGGACTTATCCGGAATATCCTGCGTCCAAGCGTTGCCATGATCCGCCAGCCTCCACCAAGGGTTCCCGCGGCAAGCAGTACCGCACACCCGAACCGTGCCCAGAGCGGGACCTCAGCTACCGCAGTCATCCCGCTTGCAAACAGGATAAGGGCGATTATTCCCATCTGCTTCTGGGCGTCGTTTGCACCATTTGAAAAACCCATGACAGCTGCTGCAAACCAGTTCAGACGGACAATGTCGCGGTTGGCCGAACGCTTTGCATTCCGTAGCAGAAACCGGGTGATTTTACGCATGAAATATCCCCCGGCAAAACCAAGTCCGACCGAAATTACGAGAAAAACCAGAATTTTTACCATCCCTGTCAGGTGGTGGGGAGGTGTAATCAGGTCAGATATCCCCCATGCGACACTTGTAAGGCCTCCGGCCGCAATCCCGGCTCCTGAAAGCCCTCCGATAAGTGCATGCGTCGACGATGAGGGGAGCCCGTACTTCCATGTCAGTATATTCCAGAATGCTGCTGCAATAAGTGCAACCGTTACGACAAAGACAAGGCGTTCATCCGGCTCGAGGGTAAGCAGCCCCGATATTGTCAGTGCAACTGCACTTCCGCCAAGGATTGCTCCAAGAAAGTCCATTGCGGCCACGAATAGTATCCCCTGCCGCGGGGAAGCTGACCGTGACGCGATAAATGTCGCGGCAACAGAACTTGCGTCCTGGAAACCATTTGTAAAAGTAAATGCAAATGCAAGCAGAACAGCAGCAACGGTTATCAGGAACATCAGGCGACACCGGATATAGTGTATGAAAGATGGGGATTGATTTTTATAAAAATTCCGGGTCTGATATGCGGGCCCATAATGCAGACGGACTTTACCCGGGAATTCAAGTATGAAAATTTGTATCCCGGTTCTCCCCCAAAAAAATCGGGATTACTATGCTAAAACCTGCATCAGTCAGAAATTAAAAGAGAAAAGCCTTATTCGGGTAGTTGTCTGCCCTCAGCCACTCGTGCCCGGATCAATGATACCCCGGCAGCAACAAGGCAGAGCCCTCCGGCTATACACACGACGATGATAAGTGCCGGGGTAAGAATAAGGTTCCCGGCTTCGGTCAGCGGACCTGCATATCCTGATGCATCAGCGCTCATGACAAGGAGTATACTTGTCAGTGAGGCCCCGATGGCCATTCCGAGATTTCTGACCGTTGCACTCACGCTCGATGCGATACTTATCTTTTCTGCGGGGAGGGCATTCATCACCTCGGTATTATTCGGGCTCTGGAAAAGCGCAAAACCAACGGCCATGGGAAAAAACGATGCAATAACGAGGAACAGGACCCCGGATGATGCCATGACGGCAAGGGCGATTATAGAAACCCCGGCAATTGCCATTCCCGCCATCGAGTAATACGGTGAATAATGCCGGTCATACAGCCATCCGGCGAGCGGAGATCCGATCACCATTATCATCGGCATTATCAGGAAGACAATTCCCACCTGTGACGGGGAAAGACCATATACCCCTTCAAAGTAGAAGGGCCCGGCCACATTGATCATAAAAATGGCTGCGAAGTATAAAAATGTGGCAAGTATTGACAGGCTGAACGGATACACGCGAAATATCGAGAGATCAAGAAGCGGTTCAGGTACCCTTTTTTCAATGAAAATAAATGCCACAAGCGAAGAGACAAACACCATGGCAAAAGCGGTTACGGCCAGGGAAACGGCATGTTCACCGGCGAGGGAGGAGAGCATGAACATGAGCGAGACCATACAAATCACCATGGCTGCCGCTCCCGGCCAGTCCATCCTGACTGCCCGTGCGGCTATCTCTTCTCTCCCCAGATATTTCAGTGCAAGGGGAATGAAAAGTGCACCGATAGGGACATTAATAAGAAAAATATACTCCCAGCCGAGGGTGTCGACGAGAAATCCCCCCAGAACGGGCCCTGCAATACTTCCCACCGCCACCGTTGCTCCCACATATCCCATCGCCTTTCCCCGTTCGGATTTCGGGTATATCGAGAAGATGATCGCACCTGATATTGAGAAGAGCATCGATGCGCCGACTGCCTGAATAACACGGAAAAAGATTAATTGCATGAGGGTCTGTGACAGCCCGCATGCGAGCGAGGCGATGGTGAAGATAAAAAAGCCGAGGACAAAGACCCGGCTCCTCCCGATATATTCGGATATCCGCCCGAAGACGAGGAGAAGGCTTGTCATGGTCACAAGGTAACCAGTAACAATCCACTGGGAGAGCGTCAGGTTTACCCCGAAGTAAGCGGTAATTGTCGGGAGTGCGATATTGACGACACTGCCGTCTACCACGGCCATAAAGACCGCGGCAAAAACAATAACCGGAAGAATAAACGGCGTCTTATCTCCTTCCCGTGATGCTTGTTGCAGGTTCATAAGATGTGCCTGCTGGTACCTCTGTCAGGTATCCTATATATTCATCCACTCGTGGGTATCACGGAAAAAGGGAAATGCAGCCGTACCCGGTAAGAAAAAGTAATTTCGCGCGTGGGGATACAAAACAGAATATTTCCTGATTAATATGTCCCCGCACAAAACCAGTAAAAGGCAATCAAAACCGGAAGTCCTGTTCCAGGAGTTGTCCTGCTGGTGTAATACTTATAGGATATTTTTTGCATCCCGGCGGTGAATCACCATATTGTAGGCAATAATCAGGATTGCAAGCCATAAAGCCCCGATAATATAACTCCCCATCACATCACTCGCCCAGTGTGCATTGAGATAGACCCGTGAAGGGGCAATGGTGAGGATCAGTAGAAGGCACACGGCAAAGACGATTGCCTGAAGGCGACCGGCAAGGTGTATGCACGCAAGATATGCCAGAAAACCAAAAAATAACACGAAAAAAAGGACATGTCCGCTCGGGAAGCTGAACTGGTCGATATACCCGGATAAAGTGACCGGATCGATAAGATACAGGGGCGGCCTTGGACGTCCGACAAGGACCTTGAGCAGGGATGTGAGAAGGACGCTGCTTGTCGTTGCGAGGACAAATATGGCTTCAATCCACATCCGCCTGAACGCAAAAAGGGCGGTAACGAACCCTACCAGGAACATCTGGAACAAAGGCTCCCCAAGGGCACTTACCCATTTCATCGTCCCGGCAATGACAGGACTGTCTTTTTCCTGAAGCTCATGGGTAATTTTAAGGTCGAAGGGAAAGACTGCGAAGAGATGTGCAGCAAGCGAGAGGGCAATGCCACATGCAAGAAGCATAAAAAGCATTGAAAGCAGCCTTTTATCCATTGCACCATTTATACAGCAGAAGAGCATTAAAGTTTTTAACCAGCGAAATAGAGGGGATAGATTCTCCAGGGAAATCTTTGAGGTAAATGTGTACCCTGGAAATATTCATCTCATCTATCCCGGTCTGACACAGGTGATGACAACCATATGGCAGCCGGATATTGTCACCTGCCTTTGAATAACAACCTATAAATTTAGGTACAGTGATGGATTTCATATGACAGAACGTCCATTGGGAGTAACGATTCTTGGTATACTCTGGATTATCATAGGGCTCCTTGCATTGCTCGGCGGCCTTGGCGTTGCAGTGGTTGGAACCCTGTTAACAGGGATATTTGGTCTCGTTATAGGAGTTGTACTGGTAATTATCGGGATTATCGATCTTGCCCTCGGCATTGGCTGTTTCAAGGCATGGCCATGGGTCTGGACAATCGGGGTCATACTCTCGATTCTGAACATTGTAATCGGACTCGTAAGCCTTCTGACAAGTGGTGCTGGTGCCCTGATCAGTATCATTATCGCGGTCGTTATCCTTTATTACCTGTACCAGCCCCGGGTAAAGGCTTATTTTGGGCAGAAATAAACCTGCACTTTTTTCCCTTTCAGATTCAGCCGGTTATCACGGTCAATAATCCCCTGGATTCTTCTGATTTTATTTTTCGTGACGGGGCCGGGAATGACAAAAATTTTGTAATTCAGCTCTGCTGAAACGCATCCTGTTCTTCCATCCCCCTGCTGAATTTATACAAACCGGGTTCTGGCAAATATGAAAAGACATCAGGAAAAAGAGACCGGTGGAGCCGGTATCGGGAAGTTACCGGTCAGACTGAATACAAAGTTTCAATATACTACTGTTGTCTACGTATACATTATAACGGCTAGTATAGTCAGGAGAGGGACATAATGGAGATAATTGCTGCTGTTGTCATTATTATCCTCCTTTCAATAGTTTTTTTATTCATCGGCCAGCGGTTTAATATTCCCAGTGTCGTCAGCTTTCTTGTCCTCGGAATCCTTGTCGGCCCGTTCGGGCTGGCACTTCTTACCGACCAGGGAACAATAGAAATGATAGGAGAGATAGGTGTAGTCCTCCTTTTATTTGTCATCGGCCTTGAATTTTCATTCGAAAAACTGTTCAAATCATGGAAAGTTGTCATTATTGGCGGACTCCTGCAGGTATGCACTACAATCGTCGCTATTGCCCTGATTGTCAGGTTCCTGGGGTTTCCATTCAATGAAGCCCTGTTCATCGGGTTTCTTGTCTCTCTCTCGAGCACGGCAATCGTAATGAAAGTGCTGCAGGACCGTGGGCAGGTTGAGACACTCCCGGGCCGTACATTGCTCGGCATCCTGATATTCCAGGATATTGCGATTATTCCAATGATCCTTATCACACCGCTGCTGATCGGGGGTGGTGGACCTGATTTTAACGCTCTTCCTGCGGAGATCCTGAAAGTCGCCGTTCTTATCGTTGTTATTATCATCTCTGCCCGCTGGCTGGTGCCATGGTTCCTTTTTCAGGTAGCCCTTGTAAAAAGCCGTGAACTTTTCTTCTTCTCGATAGCAGGGATATGCTTCGCTGTTGCTTGGCTCACCAGCATGTCAGGACTCTCTTTTACGCTGGGGGCATTTGTTGCCGGGCTTATCATCAGTGAATCCGAATTCAGTGTTGATGCAGTCAGCCACATCATCCCGTTTCGGGATGTGTTTGCAGCGGTATTTTTCGTTTCAATAGGGATGCTCCTTAATGCACGGATTGTAATGGCCAATTTTACCGTGATTCTTATTTTAGTAGCAGTTATCCTGTGCGTAAAAATCCTGACAGGAAGTCTCGCTGTTGCAGCTCTTGGAATGCCGGCACGCGTCTGTGTCTTTTCCGGTCTCGCACTCTGCCAGATTGGAGAATTTTCATTTGTACTTGCAGAAAGCGGCCTGAAAGGAGACCTTATCCCTGTTACCACATACCAGTTCTTTCTCGCCGCGGCGATCATCACGATGGCCATGACCCCTTTTACCATGAAGGCGTCTCCGGGGGCGACACGGCTTTTATACCGGATCCTGCCCGGGTGGTTCAGCCCTGAAAAAAACGCTGTCGAACAGGATCTCCCAAAAGACAGGATGCTGCATGACCATATCATAATTACCGGATATGGTACACGCGGCAGGAGCGTTGCAAATGCAGCAGAAATTGCTGGTATTCCCTACATCGTGGTTGAGCTGAACCCTGACCTTGTCAGGAAAGAACGTGCGAAGAAACTAAAAAATTGCATTTTCGGTGACGCAACACGGGAAGAAGTTCTCATCCATGCCGGCATCAGGCAGGCGAAGGCACTTGTGATTACCATCCCTGAACACCACGAGATTGCCCGGATCATTCACCACGCAAGGCTGCTCTCACCGTCACTTTATATTGTCGCCCGTGCCGGCAGGACTGAATCTGCACAGGAGCTCCTGAAGAAAGGTGCTGACGAGGTGATTGCCGAGGATTTCGAGGCTTCGCTGGAAATTTTTGCACGGCTCCTGAATAACTACCAGATATCAGAGGATGAGATATCAAAATTTGTCTCACGCATCCGGAGAAAAGGGTACAGCCTCTTTAAGAAAACCGGTAGTCCGGAGATAAATCTCATGGAATACAGGCAAAAATTTGACGACCAGCGAATGTATACCATCAGGGTAATGCCCGGATCGTGGGCTGCAGGAAAGACATTTTCGGAACTGGACTTAAAAAACCAGTTTGGCATCGAGGGAGCTTCCCTGAGGAGGCAGAATGAGACAATGCTCGAACCGCCGGACGACATCTGTCTCCTGGAAGGAGATAAGATCATCCTCTTCACCAGCGAACATAATATACAAAAAATTGCGGATTTTTTTTCTTAAAGACCTGGAACAGGATCGCCTGGATAAATAAACAGGGAACGAATTGCCCGGCGACGACGGGATATAATGTCGGGACCGGTTTTAAGGGGCCAGGCGGGATTTCGTCCTGAATATCAGGCCTGTATTGTTCCCTGAAGGAGTTTGCGGCCCTCGTTCTTTTCCCTGAATGCGCCCTGTATCAGGTCACCGGAAAATGCTTCCGGGACTGTGCCTGTTTTGGCATAAATATAAAGAGCGGTGAAAAATATCCCCCGCAATGCAGGACAGACCAAACCGCACACCCCGATGAGAATGATGAGAAGGATAGCAAGGGGAACCACGAGTGGACCTGCAGTGATAATCGCAGCAAATACGGCTAAAAATGCCAGGATTGCCGGAAGCATAACGAGGCCGATGCCGATGCTTCCGATAATATTCTCGCCCCAGGTCTTTTTAAAGAGGCTCATAGACTCTTTTATGGCCGTAAGTACCCCTTTTTCCTCGAATATCATGACAGGGATGACAAAAAAAGTGACAAGGCTCCATGCAGTCCCGGCGATACCTGCGACGAGTGCCCCTGCTACCCCTCTGCAGTTACAGACCGCTGACATGACAAGGCCGATCGTTGCAGGAATTACCGCCCATATAAAAATCTGTCCGGCATGCCCTGCTGCATAATGAAGACCGTCCCGAAGCGTCGGGTCCCCGCCGGTCAACCTGATATGGGCAGCTGCAATAAGACCACAATTGAAGAATATAACGATGAAATACGTGAACAAATAAAAAAACAAACCGAAGTAAAAACCAGATAACCGGCCCGACAGCACCGTCAATGAACCCTGAAAAAATAAGCGGGAGAATAAATGATACGATGACTATCAGAACCGCCAGACCTGAAATGATCGGAAAAACGATTAATTCCCTGTCTTTCGAGAGCACCCGCCAGGTCTCGTTTATAAGCTGCCCGCTGCGGGAAAGTGTATTTGCCATTCAGTATATCCCGGTTGCACATTCTCAAATACGTTATCAGAGAGATATGAGACTATTGTGGCAGAGATTACCCTGCACGAAACATTTATCAGTTCACTGGCAAGTATTCTCTCATGAAATCATTTCTTTTCATACTTCTCGCCGGAGTACTGGTCCTTACGCTCTTCCTGGCAGGGTGTACATCCCAGCCGCCGGAAACACCACCGGTAACCGTCACAACCATGCAGACCACAGTGGTCACAACATTACCTACTTCAGCACCTGCAGTTGTTAACCCGCAGGAAGCACTTACCGGGGTGACCTGGTACCTTGTTGCATTCAACAAGGGAGCAGGATCTCAAAATATAATTCCAGGGACGGAGATAACTGCCTGGTTTGATGGCACAGGCAGGGTTTCCGGTTCTGCAGGGTGCAACCAGTATACCGCCTCATACCAGGGAGCAGTAAATTCGATACAGATCGGAACTCCTGCAACAACCCGGATGATATGTGATACACCATCCGGAACAATGACCCAGGAGACGTACTACCTGACAACACTCCAGGGAGCCTCAACATTTACCATCAAAGGCGATATCCTGACGGTTTATGACTCTTCAGGAAAAGCCCTGTTTACGTACACAAAGGTAATCCCGGGTTCAGAACCCCCGGCTCCCCTCACCGGTATGACCTGGTACCTGCTCTCATATGTTGACTCAAAAGGAGAGATATTCGCCCCGGTATCAGGCACAACAGTAACCATTCAATTTGATTCGGGAGGTAATCTTACAGGAAATGCGGGCTGCAACAATTACTTCGGGACGTATACAACTTCAGGTATCAGTGGCATCGCTATCAGCCCCCCTGGATCGACAAAAATGAACTGCGCAGGGACCGGGATTATGAACCAGGAAAATCTCTACCTTCAGCTTCTCCAGAAAATGACCCTTTATTACACTTCTCCTGACGAACTCCTCCTCTCTGACGGTACGGGAAGTGCCATACTTACCTTTGGTATGAGAAAATAATTACGGGTGAGGGAATAAATTTCCTTTTTTACGGCTATTATCCCTTTCTGAGGAGAGAGGGAAAAACCCATTCATCCCGATGTACATTATGGTATGTCCATGCAGGGTTCATTCCGGAAATAAATGAGACAGGGTTATCAGGTGGCTGACAAAGCGCAGGTCCGGGTGTTAAAGACACCTTTTCCTGCTTCACCAGGCTCCATCCTTATCACACAAAATATGTTGTTGTTCAGGACCCTAAAAAATCAGGGAAATTATTGCCAGGATTATCAGGATGATGACCACCCATTTCAGAAGAGTCCATGCAATTTTTCCTATGAACCCGAGGAACATGAAAACAACTGCTATAACAAAGAGTATGAGTGCAATAGTCCAGAGAGAGAACGCCATTATTGAATCACCGTAATGATATTATGCACCGGATATATATGAGATCATATGTCGCACCGTGGGTATCCGGAGAAATTTTCTGCCATATAAACGGGGTCATATTCCAGGTTACGAAAAACGGGCAAAGAATCTGGTGAATCAGGAATAATGAGAGCCCGTGAAAGGTTTCAATAAGGAAAAAAATAATCTCTCTTCCCATGCCGGCAATTCTCTCTGTAATGAAGAGGTTTTCTTGATCGGCATTTTATTATTTTTCCGACGCAGGGACACTCTCACTGGTTTCGAGATAAAAGCGCCAGGTGCAGAACATGTCGGGAGGGTGCGGATCAGGTGGTGCAAAAACACATTCTACACGGATTCGTGGATCGATTTCCTGAGCAAAGCTGGTGAATTCGGCCCGGTGCATCTCACGGCAGAAATACTCATCAAGGCCTCTCTTTAAGCGGGCTTCCTGTGTCGGGCATGAAGGGACCCTGATTATAACTTCATCATCCCGCTCCTCGATCGGGTAATCCACAATAATAGCCCACGGAAAATAACGAAGGGCTTTTACGAATCCTGAAAGGCCTTTTTCGGTTATCCCGAACCGCTTTTTGATATCTTTTGCGGCCATCGACGCAACACGTCCCCATACCCGCTCGTTTAATTTTTCTGCAGCGGACTGCCCGAACTCTTCAGCAATAAATATAAACCAGAAGGCATCGACAACCCGGTAATGCCAGAGAAGGAATTCAAGGTAGTCTGTTGTTTCACTCCCGTCCATACCTTTGAAAATATCGAGGTTCATGGCATCAATGCCCCTTGATCATTGCGCAACCGCTTTCTGAAGACCATTCCCTGGAACAGTGCAATACGCTCTCCTTTGCTGTCGGTGACGGTGACAATGTAGGTGGCAAGTTTTGGATTTTGTGAGAACTCTGAAGCTTCTGCGAATAGCGTCCCTTCCCGTGCTGCTTTCATGTAGGTGATGGATGCATTGATAGCTGCTGCAGGGATCCCTTCCGAGTTGGAAGCCAGGGCAAATGCCGTATCTGCAAGTGTAAACAGTGCCCCGCCGTGCACGGTTCCATGGCTGTTTCTGTGGTGGTCCCTGATCTCCATTTTTACCCTCGCTGTACCCTGACCGACATTGACGCATTCAATTCCTGAATGTCGTGCAAACGTGTCGCGGGAGAAAAATTCATCCGGATCTGTCATTGTAACTCATTGAAATGATGGAAGTGAAATATGAAAAAAGCATTCCCTGCAATGCCCTCGGGTTTTCCGCCATTATAAATCAGGGTGATCTCTCAGCGTCCCGGCAGGTCAACGGGCAAAGGCAATATGATTTAGAGAGGCCAGGACCCGGAAATCCTGTTTATACCCCTGAAATGCAGGAAGGAGCCCGGCACACGGGTTTTCAAAAAAATCCGGTAAAAGGCCTCGTCGCTTTTTTGTAAGAGGGTATAGAACCTTGAATCTTTGAAATGGTGATGAATAATCACTTGAATCGCCGACGTTTGATCAACCAATCCATGAGACATTATTTCTCTCAAATAGCAAAGAGCGGGAAAAATTAATATTTTCCAGGTTTATATGATTTTTTTCCCGGCCTCCGGTCCGGGAAGACAGTCGTATACATCCGTGACCTTCAGGACAAGCAATGACCTGCAGTGCAGGTCAGGTTTCTTTTCCTTCACCATCGCCTTCATCTTTTCATAATCCGGGCCAAAAGTAAGGACCTTCACTCCGCCCTTGATCTTGAAACAGCCCTTAACACCAGGCCCCCATACATACAGCGATGCACGTGGATTTTCCCTGATATTCCTAATGGTCGTTTTCATGAACTGATCACCTATCCATATCGTTCCGGGGTCCATGAGAAAGACCGCCCCCATCGGAGCGACATTTGGTTCACCATCGGACGATGCAGTTGCGAACGGGAAGACCTTCACCGCGTTAAAAGAAGCTGTCATTTCTTCTGATAATTCTGCCATGGAAAAGTGATTGATTTTACCAGGTAAAAAATTCACCCTGACCGTATTCCCGGAAAAACCCTCAAATATACGATAAACCCCTGCTGTTTCTGCCGAAATGACTCCGGCTTTCATTTTTCAAAACAATTTTTCCGGCTTTTACTTCCAGAAGACGATAATACGAGTATTTTTGATGCGGCTTCTGCGTTGTCATGTGAAATATCGCCCAGGCATCCGTCGGGGTCGGCGAAGTTCATCCTGCAGGGGATATGTGGGAACAAAACTCATGGAACAGGTAAAGTGGAATACTATAACCCACGCTTATAGCGAAGAGCCAATCTTCGAAGCTGTCATCTTCTGATATCCGGGTTCCTGCAATTTATCCGGGTGATTATTTTCTGACTTCATCTTTTCCACCATTATTTCTAATACGCGATCCGAAGCCGTCCGGCACAACACGGAACCTTCAGATGCTGGTTCCTAAATTCATATATCATTAAACGATCTATCACCTCTATTGTGGAGAGAATGGATATATCCAAAGGAACATTCGAATCTGAAGGAGACCAGTCGTGGTTCCGGACAGTATTCCAGAAAATTCAAACCGGGATAGTGATAATCGATACAGGGTCCCACCGGATCCTCGAGGTCAATCCCATTGCAGCACATTTAATCGGGCTACCACGTGAAAAGATCGTCGGGGAGATATGCCACAGGTTTGTATGCCCTGCTGAAATAGGGAAATGTCCCATTACTGACCTTGGACAGGACGTCGACAATTCAGAGCGGGTCCTGATAAATAGTGCCGGGGACAAAGTCCCGATTTTAAAAACAGTGGCACGGGTTGATGCCGGGGAAAAACAATACCTCATCGAGAGCTTTGTCGACATTTCTGACAGGAAACGGGCTGATGACCGGAAAGCACGGCTTATCAGTTACATGGATGAATCAGTTTTAAGGATACAAAAACCACTGGAATTGGTAAAGTCAGACCTCGATGCACTCTCGCTTCATATCAAAAACGGTGACATGGATACTGAAGATATCCTGATGCGCCTGAATATCGATTCTAACCACCTCGGAAAAATGATGCATACCTTGAGGGAACTGCTGCAGGCAGCTGTCGAAGACCGGGAAGAAGAAGACCTCCCTCTCGCATTCCGGGAATTTCTTTCAGGGCGGTAGGGCATGCTTGAGAACGAGTTAAAAGAAACTTATCAGCACCCTCTTTTCCTTCTCACGTCCTCTGCGGACCAGATAATGGCTACAAATATTAATGTTGTACGGGAAGTGGTGAGCAACGGGTGTGCCGTCATTATGATTACTGCCAACCAGCCGTATAAAATGCTGATGAGGACCTATGAAAAAGAAGGGATCGACACGTCCCATATCTGGTTCATCGATGCCGTCACGATAAGCGCAGGAGGAACTCCTCCCGACACCGGCGGACGTGCCCGGTTTATTAATAACCCCGGAAACCTTACCGATCTTGGAATTGCAATAACGGAATCCCTCAAACATATCCCGGAACCGAAAAAATGTATCATTTTTGACTCGGTAAGCATTATGCTCATTTACAGCTCATCGGTCAACCTATCACGTTTTTTACATTTTGTCGCCAATAAACTGCGCCTTGCTGATGTGTCAGGCATTTTTCTCAGCGTCGAAAAGGGGATTGACCCGGTCCTCCTCTCCCAGATAACCTCGTATGTCGACCGGATAATCGAGGGGGACAAGGTGGTCACGGTTTAATATTTTTTTTCCCGGGATCATATCTGCCGGAAATGGCGTATCGCACCAGGCCTGCTGAAAAAAATAATTATTATTCTGCCCGCAATGCATCTATCGGGTCCAGGTTAGCTGCTTTCCATGCAGGGTAGATACCGGACAGGACACAGATGACGATCCCCACGAGCATTGCTGCCGGAATGTAGACAATACTTTCGGGGTAGAAGAAATACTCTGTCGTCCCGGTCATTCCAAGCACCACGAAATAACCTATGAAGAGGCTTAACACTGCACCGATCGCTGCACCTGCAATGCCGAGGATGAACGACTCATAGACAAACATCCGCCTGACAACCGACCTCCGGGTACCGATGCTCCGCAGGATCCCGATCTCTCTCACGCGTTCGGTAACCGACATCATCATCACGTTGAATATTGAAACGGCTGCAACGAGAAGCGATATCCCGGCGATTGCCATCACAAACGAGGTCAGCGTCCCGAGTGTCGATGTGATAGTCGTAAGCATCCGGCTGCTGTCCTGCACATTCACTTCATTATCCTTTTTATTCAGCTGCCGGTCGATCTCCTCTTTTATTGCGGGCACATCATCGATATTATCCGCAATGACGATTACCTGGTCATACTCACCTTCATCGCCGTACATCGAGGTGAAAAACTTTTCAGTGACGACTATCGACGAATCGGTATTGATGTCCATGGTCATGCCACGCTCTTCGATGATCCCGACAACTCTCACGGTATTCTGCGGACCTTCGTCCTTGTCACCAAGTTTTAACCGGCTCCCGACCGTCAGGTCATATCTCTCAGCCAGTGAAGGACCTATGAGGACTCCGCTCGTGCTTTTCGGATAACTGCCGTCAGTCAGGGTAAGGATTTCAGGTATGACATCCGGGTCAAGGCCGTAAATCCTTGATCTCCCTGAATCAGCCCCGACATCGAACGAATCCGAATCCGAGTAGACATAGTAAACGAGCTCCTGCCCTGAAGCCCTCTTTATATCCCTGAACTGGTCATCCGAGATCATATCATCCGAAGATGACGTTCCTGAGCTTCCCCCCGGCATCATTCCTCCTCCGCCATTCCCGGTTGCCGGCGTAACCGTAATGATATTCCCCATCGAGGAGAGCTGTTCAGTGACTGACAGGGTCATATTGGTCCCCATCATTCCCATGGACGAGATGGCAATGACCCCGATTACGATTCCAAGTGCTGCGAGGACTGAACGGAGAAAATGAAGCCGTACACTCCTGACAGAGAGCTGGAAGATGATATCCGGCCGGATCATTCAATCCTCCCGTCATTTATGGTGATTATCCTGTCTGCATAGGTCAGATTTTTCGGGTCATGCGTGACCATGATAATCGTCCTCCCCTGCTGGTGCAGTTGCTTTAACATCTCCATGATCTGGGTCCCGGTCTTTGAATCGAGGTTTCCGGTCGGTTCATCGCAGAGGAGGATCGTCGGGTCATTAATCAGGGCCCTTGCAATCGCAACCCTCTGCTGCTGGCCACCTGAAAGTTTCGGGGGAGTATGGCATGCCAGCGCTTCGTCAATCCCGACCTCATTTAACAGGGCCGTGACCCTGCCGCTTACATCATGACGCTTATGCTTCATGATGTAAGGGTATTCGACATTTTCATACGCCGTGAGAAGCGGGATTAAATTAAATTTCTGGAAAATGTACCCGATTTTCTCAAGCCGTAAATCCGTTAGCTCGTCATCTCCCATCTCCCCGGCGTTCTTCCCTGCAATGAACAGGGATCCCGACGTAGGAACATCAAGACAGCCAACCTGGTTTAAAAGGGTTGATTTCCCTGACCCTGAAGGCCCTATTATGGCTACAAATTCCCCCTCACAGATGGTGATCGAGACATTGTCAAGGGCGATGACATCCCCTGCAGGGAGAGGGTAGACCTTTGTCACGTCTTTTAGTTCGATCACCGCACAATCCTTCATCGTCCGCTCCTCATTTTTTCTTCTTATGGATCATGGCAAAAAGACGGGTAAATAATCCTTTTCTCCATGCAATTACCGCCAAAACGATGATAATGATACCTGCAACGATCTCAACGACAGGTATCTTTGAGAAGCCGCTCCCGAAACCTCCCACAGGGTTCCGGTTACCTCCGGAGGGGATATTCCCGTTCGGAACGGCCGCACCTGACCCTGATGATGCCATTGATTTCAGGTTGATAGTCACCGATTCACGGTAGATATTCCCATCCTCGTCCTTGTACTGAAGAACAAGCGGAACGCTGGCGCCCGTTGCCTGGAACGTGACTTCAAAACTTGAGAAATCATCGGGTTCAAGGGACCCGATAACATACACAGGGTTTGGATCCGCAGGTACGGCCGGGCTTCCGACCGTTACCGTCATGGATTTTACATCTTCAAGTCCTGCATTCGTGACATCGCCGCTTACGGTCCAGGTTCCACCCGCCCCACTCACTTCAATGTTGTTCACGACGGGCTCTGCCCGCGTTTTATCCTCGCCAAATAGAAGAGGTACCGTGATTGAAGAGATATGACTGTTTACACCGTTGCGGAACTCTACATTGAACGTAAGGTCTTCGGGACTCTCCGGGGTGACCTGGAATGTTACCTCCCTGGATTCGTCAGGGTTGAGCGTTCCAATGAAGATACTTTTCGGGTTTGTGTCGATGCCGCTACCGGCAGGAACGACAGTAACACCATTGACGGTATTTTCACGCGGGTTCCCGATTATCAGGGTAATTGTATCCTTTTTCCCGGATGAGAATGAATCGGGCATATCCTGCACCGTGACGGCAAGTCCCGTATCCTTCACTTTTACCGGTATACTATAACGATAACAGCCGGCGTCCCTGAAATCAAGGTAAAATTTCGGATAATAAATGCCATCCGGCACATCGGCCTGAATGGTAAAGGAATATTTCTGGGTATTGCCTGCACCGACTGTACCGGCTGTCTCGTAAGACCCGTAATTGAGGACGTCAATATCCCCCTCAGGGTCCAGTTCGGCCCGGTGAATTGCAACTGCAGAATTCCCGTTGTTTTTCACTTCAACCGTAATTAATCCGGTGTCCCCCTGCATAAACACTTCAGGCTCTATCGATATCGACGATACCATGATTTGCCCTGCTGCAGTTTCCGATGCAGAATCTGCCATTGCAAGACCCCCGAGAGCCATCAGCATTAAAAAAACTATAACCAGTCCTTTTTTCATATGAAATCTCCTTATCCAGTACAGAAAGATATCCGGATCCTTTGGAATAACGGGATTTTCAGTGTCCCTGTTCAACTACCATGGAAACAGGCGACAGTGAAACCGGAGGTACCCCGGCTTTCATCCGGCCTGAATGCCATATGATTTTCAATAACAGTCTGCCGGATGCACGGGTTCACCAGCTTTTTATCAGCAGTGTCCCGGTACGTGCCCTTTACCCATCGGGATCCTTCTCTTTTCAGTTCTTTGTACAGGTATAGATCACACCTGTGTTGTAAAGTATGTTTTACAATTTGTTATATATACCTTCGCATATGTCTACTGTAACGGACTTAAATATCGTAATTTTTAAGAAATAATTATCAGAATATTCTACGTTCCGCGCTGGAATAAATCAGCGGCAGTACAGGTGCGGGGACGGTTCATCACCCGATCACGGGTCCCGGATATCAACATTTTTACCACCAGAGCCAGCCGGACAATTCACCATAAAGAGAAATTGACTCCTGTATCCGGAGTCCGGTCTATGAAGTTATTATACCCGAACTGCTGTTTGTTTGTTCCCATCCGGGGAATACGGACGTGTATTAATCCTGTACAAAAGATCCAAATATTCCTGATTGTCACGGCGTTTCAATGGGAATGTGCCTGATATAAAAACCATGATGATGCAATTTTCATGACTCCCGTGTAAAAATTATGTGTTTTGTGCGGAATAAAAAGAAGGGTCTTTTTTTATAAATTATCCGGCTGCACAACAGGTCACACGGCGAGAAACAGTACAAGCATAACTCCTGTTACAAGTGTCAGGAAGATTGCTACCGGCGCTGCTTTTCTGATTACTTCTCCTTCAATTCCCAGTTTATCGATAACTGCGGCAGCATTCATAATCTTTGCAGGTGCAATTGCTGATGCAATGCCCCCTGCCACGGCATGTGCAGCATAGACCTGCATGAAATCTAGGTTGAGGACATCGGTTGATTTTTGCAGTATCCCGTAAAACATCACGTTTGATGAGGTTTCACTTCCTGATACAAACGATCCGAAGAGACCGAGCATCGGGCTGATAAGAGGGAAGAATACCCCGAATAGTGTCGCCAGGGTAAGGCCAATGACGACATTCATGTTATACTGGCTCATTTCAGGAGGAAGCGTAAGAACGCCGTTTATAACTGACTGCCCTGACCAGTCCATGACATATGCAATCGCAAAAAATACCATTGCGGCGAGCGTGGGACTCCATGCCCTCTTTATCCAGACTCCGACCGTCTTTTTTGCATCAGCCCGGGTCCTGATAAGAAGGGGAGCTGAAATGCATGTGCTCACCAGCACCCAGAAATACGCCTGGTTAAGCAGGTGTAAGTCCACGTACTTGTTGGCAATGACCGGAATTTTCTGAATATCCCCAAGAAGGTTATAGAGCCCTGCCTGGACTGCCGGGATGCTGATAATAATGATAAGTACGACAAGAAGTGTCCAGGGAAAGACAGCTTTCCAGACCGGCAATAGGTGGGAATTCCGCTCTGAATGGCCTTTTGGTGCAAGGAGTGTTTTTCCCTGCAGCAGGCGGTGACCCATCAGGACGGCAATGGTGACAAGTCCGGAAAATACGCCTACAAGTCCGATTGCGGAGGGGGGAAGGATATGGACAAAAAATATGCATGACAATCCAAGGCTGAGCCCGGCAATAAGTGCGGGAACAAGCCCTTTCCTCACCCCATCAAAGCCGTCTGCAAGCCAGAGCATCCCGAGCGCAAAGAGTGTCGATGTAACCGGCAGGAAGAGGGCAATTGAGCTGCCGAGCTGGCTCACATCAAGGCCGAACACCGCGGCAGGCAGAGTAATCGGGACGGCAAGTAGTGAGAAGGAGGTGAGGGGGTCATATCCGAGACAGGGGAGTGCAACCGCCACGAGTGGTGAGAACCCCAGTGCTATCATGATTGGGGGGAGCATGGTCACCGGCGTGGCCCCGATAGAGACGAGGAAGGATCCAAGGCCAACATTCAGGATCATGATCTGCTCGTACCGTTCCGCTGCCATGGCCTTGATATATTCAGAAATGCTGGTGATCGCACCGCTGATATCCATCATGGTAACCTGCAGGATGGTCACAAGGACCATCAGGGATATCCCGAATGACGCCAGAAGACCGTTGAAGGAAGCATGCAAAGCCACCTCAGGAGAGGTATTAAAGAACAGGACCGCAATAATCACCGTGAGGGCCCACCCGATCAATCCCATCAGAGTCCCTGATTTCCTTAAAAAAACAAGCCCGAAAAAAATTACAAGAATAGGCAGTATTGCCAGTAAAAATGATACTATTTCTGCCATACTATGTACCCCTTCGATTCCTACCGGTTTGTTGCTCATTATGTAACAATGTGGCGAAACGAGATTGCAACTGCAGGCTGAACGGAACATAACCCACGTCGCAGGAACATTCTGCCTTTCATTGGGATCCAATCGCGGTTCTGTGAGTTCCCGACCAGGTAAATTCCCCGTCTTCATCCCTCCGGAACATCACCCCAAGGATTATACACTTTTAAAGATGAGTCACCAGTGAAGGTGTTATTAAAAATGCTACAGATTTTTAAATGCGGACAATGTGGAAAGATCGTGATGGTTGTCCATGATGGAGACGGTAAGCTGGTCTGTTGTGAACAACCGATGCTCCTCCAGCAGGAAAAGACTGCAGATACGGGAAAAGAGAAGCATGTCCCTGTTGTTGAAAAATCGGGAGACGGAATTATCGTCAGGGTAGGCGGGATCCCGCACCCAATGGAGGAGAATCATCACCTTGAATGGATCGAGGTAATCAACGGGCCATATCTCTTTGTGAAAGGTCTGAAAGCGGGTGAAAAACCCGAGGCATTCTTCAGGTTTACAGAAACAGATGTTAAAGCCCGCACGTTCTGTAATGTTCACGGCCTGTGGACGAACAAGAATAACAAGCCCTGAAAGGAATTTTACTCTTTTTTTCCGGTACTCATTCCGGAACTTTCACTGGTAAAACGGTTCACTTCTTTTCCCCACCCGTCTCAACGCCATAATGTTTTTTCAGGAAATACCGGACTTTTTCAGATTCCAGGTAGCTACGGTCCATTTTATTCACCAGTTCATTAATTAATCCGACCTGCCTCAGTATTTTCTCTTCATTCTCCTGTGTTTGAAGAGAGATGAGGCCTGATATAATCTGGAGAGGGTTTCGGATTTCATCGTTTAATATGGCAAACTGCTCCATATTCTTTGATATCTGTTCAACCGATTCCTTCACCTGCTGTGCCATTATTTTTCGCTCGGTGATATCCCGGACAACAGACAGGACCGCATCGTCTCCCCTGAACATGAACTGGTGACTGCTTATCTCCACAGGTATGGAAACACCGTCTTTCCTTAGTAAAGCCCCTTCAAACCTCACCTGGCTTTCAAGCAGAAGTCTTTTCCTTATCTCCGGAACCTTGTTTTTTGTCCCTTTGTCCTCGATATCCCCGGGTGACATCCGGAGGAGCTCTTCCCGCGTATACCATAAGAGACTACAGGCACGATCATTTACCTCAAGGATATTACCTTCCGAATCCAATCCTTCCGGACGATACAGAAAAATTGCATCGCCTGCGCTGTTAAAGAGTTCCCTGAATTTTTCTTCGCTCTCGCGGAGTGCATATTCCATATATTTTCGTTCGGTAATGTCCTGCCCGATCCCATAGAGCAGGGTGGAATCGCCGATCTTGAGCGGGACGATATTTAAAAGCAGGATTTTCCTCTTCCCCTTCACCGTATATTCCATCTCCACGGTTTTCCCGCCGGTCCATGGTGCAGGCACACCGCCCGATTCAGGCTGCAGCAACGGCCCGGACTGGTCTTTTATCGACAGGTATATCAATTCATTACGGGTGCATTCGAAGAATTCGAGTGCAGCATCGTTCGCATCAAGGTAATGTCCTTCCAGGTCTGCGATAAAGATGGGGTTGAGCGCTTCTGAATACAGCGTCCGGTACTTTACTTCGCTCTCCTTCACTGCCTTCTCAGCCGTCTTCCGTTCGGTGATATCCCGTATAAATCCCCCGACACCTGCTCCTTGACCTCCCGCCCGGACCCTGAATTTTCTTGTCTCAAAAATCCGCTCCCCTATCGGCTCCTCGGAAAGAACGATCACCCCCTCTTTTAGTGCTCTCTCATCTGATAGTTCACACTGGGACGCAGATCCAGGGGACATCAGATCACAATCCGTTTTACCTATGATATCTCCTTCATCTTTTCCGAAAAACTCCTGGAGCGCTTTATTTACAACAATATAACGCCCGGCCGGGTCCTTCAGAAATGCCATGTCAGACATTGAATCGATAAATGTCCGGTACTGCGCTTCACTTATCTGCAGGGCTTCCCGTGCCCTGATCTCTTTTGTCACATCACGGATAGTTCCCTGGAATCCCCGGACGGTCCCGCTTTCATCCCTGATAACAACAGATGTAATAAGGGAATGGAAAAGGGTTCCGTCTTTTTTCTTCAGCAGGACCGGGTACTCTATCGTAAAACCCTCCTCCATAATCTTTTGTATATGACGGCTCCGTTCATCCGGATCTGCATAAATCGAGATAACCGGGACTGAAATCATCTCTTCACGGCTGTCAAATCCAAAAAGGGAGACTGCTGAAGGGTTAATATCAATCCATTCACCCTCTTTGGAGGTAATAAAAACGCAGTCACGTGATGTTGTAAAGAAGCGGCGGTACCGTTCCTCACTTTCCCACAACGCTTTTTCCGACCTGTGCCGTACAACTTCAAAAAAGAGTACTCCGATTCCGCAGAGGGCCAGTATGCCAAAAATCCCGATGAGCATCGGCCACCCGAGGAAATCCATCCGGGTTACGACGGCAGATTTATCCATGTCGACACCTGCAAGCCCGACGATCTCCCCTTCACTGTCACGTATCGGGGCATATCCTGAAAGAAAAGTCCCCCACATGTCAGAGGTGTATTCCCTGTCGGCAGAGGGCATACGGAACCCTTCGATCAGCTCGGACGGCGGGTCAGGATAGTACTGTCCAATCCCTGCAGCATCTGATTTAATACCATAATCCCCGTCCACAACAAATACAACTTCATCGCCTGATTGTTTCATGGTATATATATACCGGATATTCCTGTTCGAATTCCGGGCGGCATCCAGCTGATCCCTTATTGCGAGAAATCCGGGGGTATTCTCATCACCCGGTTCAATCTGCCTGAAAATATCGCCGTTGACCTGGGTTGCCACAACAGAAGCCACGCTTATAAGCTCCTCCCTGGTCGCTTCCCTGAGTGCTGACCGCGATTCCTCGTACGTTACCGTAAACGTCACCGCGGTGATGAGAATTATCAGGCACAGGAACACAAGTGATGCCCAGGTCATGAATGGTAAACGGCGGCCGAACATTCTGGTATAATATGCTCTGGTTCATTTCATATAATAAAAACTGACCGGACATCCGTATAGTATGTGAATTTTGAAATGGTATTACAGAACCAGCACAATATGGCCCAACCTCTAAAATAAACAAATTAATTGAGATTTATCGTCATCCAGCTCTTTTCTGACATACTATTTACCTGATTTTGTTCTTTTCCGGACGATCCTTTCAGCCGGTCTGAACTTATTTCGGGCCCGGTTCAGATAACAGTCCTGATTCCCGCCTTGAAAACACGACACCTCCTGCAACCGGCACACCAGCATCTGTTTTATCAATATCCTCTTTTACCCACCACTCACGAATGGATGATTCTAATACTTTTTGCAGCCAAACACCCGGTATGATCCGGAAACATATTTCTGACGTTGAAGGCCAGCAGGTTACCAGTCCCGGTTTTTCCGGGATGACGGCCAGGTTTGTTCTTACACGAAATGACGGCTGTCCCACCTATGCACTCCGCATCATGGAATTTTTGCCGGGCGGACATACCTCGTTTCACCGGCACAAAGAAGAGCACGAGATCTATATCATCGAAGGGGAAGGGACCTGCCTTGACGGGGAGAAACAGGAGCATGCAATAAAAGAGGGGGATGCCCTTTTTATCGGCCCCTGTGAATACCACCAGGTAAAAAACACCGGAAACGGGATGCTCAGGATGCTCTGCACCGTCCCTCTTCTTCCGGGAAAAGACGGGACTGCGACAACTCCCTGTCCTGACCAGTGAAGGTTGCCGGTGATGAAACCCGGTTTTTCTTACTCTGCCAGGTCCCGGCCATTCCAATGAAAGAGGAATAAAGCGATACTGGCAGGACACTCTCTTTGAGCGAAGTATTCCCGCAGATACCTGCGCATGCAGGTTTTTCCTGCCCCTATATCCCCGGCCGGTACAGGCTTTTCCCACATACAAATACCGCTGCTGCACCAGTCCCTGCAGGTCCCCCATCTCCCGGATCCTCTCCGGCCTGTGCCGGGACGGGAAAGGAGAGTGTCCTCTGCCCGGGAAGGAGCCCGTACCGTTTCTCCCACCCCCGTCTCGAACGGGTATGCATGGCCCTCGGTTCTTCCGTGACAAAGACGTGGGTCGCTGCACGTGCTGCTGCACGGATAAATGAATCAGTCCGGTCGCTGTATACAATGACCGCCCCTTTCTCCCTTGCAAACGTTGAGAGCATGTCCACGATCACCGGTATCATCGTCCGGTCACTCTCGTAGAGGGTCGGATCATGTTCGAGAAAGAGGATACTCTGGTCGCTCTCCTCAAGGATTGCTGATACCTGGTGACTGGTAAAACCTCTCCGTATGTAAAAATAATTCACGGTCCGGTGGAGGCGGGAGAGAAGCCGGGAGTAGTTGCTGCAGACGTACAGCGTCTCATAACTGCGCATCTCCCGGCACTGGTTCAGTCCTTCGGCTGCACGCTCTGCCGGGGCAATAATAACTGCAAACGACCGTTCCGGCAGGATAATGTGAGGTAAAAATTCGATCTCCATGATCGTTTTATGGCCCTCATGCACGGATAAGGGATCATCCGCGGAGGGCGAAAGTGACCGGGGTGAACACTGCTTCATGCGAAATCACATGAGTGGATAACGCGTGGATTTATAATTCTGAAATAAACCGGTCAGTCGAAAGGAATTGAAATATTCATCCCGGGAGGTACCTGGGGTTCATGCGATACCCTCCTGAAACGGTTGCCCGGATCCTCAGGAAGATAGAGGGTATCGGTAACAGGATCATATTTAAGGATTTCCCGGAACGGTGAACTCGTATGGGTCCCGGTTATGAAGTTGCTGGTGAGTGCCTGTCCTGCAACCATATAACTGTCATGTCCTGATTTATTCCATGAACCCTGCAGGTACATCTCGTAAGGGAGCGGGCTCCCGGGATCTTTTGCAGTCTCAACCGCATCTGCACGCCCGTATTCCCTGAAAATAAAAAGGTCTAACGCAGCGGGAAGGCTTTTTGGGTGGTAAAGCCATGATCCGACAACCGGTTCAGCTGTTGGTGTAGCGGTATCCCGTGTATCCGGGGCCGTCACCACGTGCGTGCACCCCAAACCTGATATGCCAAGGAGCAGCAGGAACACGAAACACAGACCCTGCATCCCGCTGATCATCAAACAGTGGAATTGATATACACATTCTTCTAGATTCCGGGAGGATTTTTTTTAAAAAAAGGACCTATTTTTTAAATATATACCAGTATCCAAACCCGGCAAGGGCAAGCACAATCAGTACACACCCGGCAATCATCACTACTGGTATGCCTGAAATATTCCCCTGGAGCGGTGCGGGAACGGGAGGCACTGGTGGCCGGACCACCATTGTATTCGTAGCAGTGACGGTTTTCGGGCCTGTGATTTCTCCGGGGGTGATCTCGCTGGCTGCTGAAGTTCCGCCCTGCGAGGTAGTAATGGGACCGGCATCCATAGCATCTGCAGGAAACACAGACAGGAACAGGACACATAAGGCAATACAAAGGATCACGACAGGCATCTGTTTCATGGCACTCTCACATTTCAATTAGAATATCGTAAAATGAAGGTTTTGTTTCTGCTTCCGGTCATCAATGACATTTTTTATTTAATCCTGAATGGCATATTATATATTTGTTGCGTGCGTTACAATTTTTATACCGGCAGGGTTGCACATGAACAGAATTGAAAATGAAAATGCAGTCTCCCAGGTCATTGCAGTTATCCTGCTCGTCATCCTTGCGATCGGGATTGCCATGGTCATCCAGTCTGCGCTCATGGGGACTACATCAGAATTGAGAAAATCGGCATTCATTGCCAGTGAAGCTGATGTAAAGGAGGTTATCCAGTTCGGGGTCCCGGTGCAGGTACTATCATGGATGCCAAACGAAGGTGATAACTTCCACCTCGTCGGCCAGAAAGGATATGCCGGTGGTTCACCCGTTCTGTTGAAAGTCCGAAGTCCTGACGGCCGTATTATCACGCCTGACGCATCAGGGATCTCGGGAGAACTCTACGGCCGGATGTTTTACATCTACCCTGTACCGGGGTCGCCTTCGCAGTGTGAATATATCATCTCAGACACGATTCCCTTCGAACGTCTCAAGCCGCTCGTGAAAGGGAACTGGGAAATCCAGCTCATCGACACCTATGCAAATATCCTCATTTCCAATGATCCGACGCCGGGTGTCACGAGCGGGACGTCTGCAACACCCACTGCGGGCGGGACCGCTGGTGCAGGGCTCTACCGATCAGACTGTTCGCCTCTCGGCGCGACATTGTTCGGGGCCAATATCACCGGAAATACCGGTGCCCCGATGAATATGACCTACCGCACGTTCAATGGAAATTCCTATCTCCAGGTACCCGACGATCCGACCCTTACCTTCACCGGGGACCTGACACTTTCAGTCTGGCTCCAGCCTTCAACGATAAGCGGCTACCAGCAGATCATGGGGAAAGGTTACCAGCTCAGCAGTTCGCTTGAAAATAAAAATTACGACACTTACATCGTAAATAACGGAAAACTCTACTTTGAATGGGATGACAGTGTGACAAATACCCATTATCATATCATCACCAATGACCCCGTCTACCAGGCCGGGCAGTGGGCCTATACAGCCCTTACGATACAGGACGGGACTCTCAAGGTCTATGTAAACGGTGTTGAAAAGCCAATGACCTATTACCCGGGAAATAATATCGGAACGACTACTATCATAGACCCGGTGCCTGTAAACCTTAAAAGCGATGATTACGATATGACAGTCGGGAGACAGAATACCGATATTCCATCAAATTACTTCTATTTAAACGGTAATATCGGGGACGTATCGCTCTATAACCGCGGACTTACCCAGCAGGAGATACAATATAATTATAATTCCTATATCTCCTGAAACACCTTTTTTTGCATGCTTTTTCAGGCTCTTCGGTATTTAGGTGCGGCTATGACTGATAACCCGGACATTTTACGGGACTCTTCACCGCTGCACCAGGGACGCCCCGGCAGCGGTTTGGTAACCGGATCTTTGTGCTGATAAAAACCTCCGTTCGGTCTGCCCACACGGAAAAGCGGGGAGGCATTTTTCAAGATATCATTCCTACGGATCAAATATCCATGGTCATTCAAAGGCCGGTCAATTTTGCAACCAGACCGTGATTAGGGTTCCATTTCCCGGGCGGCGACTTTCATTGAATACCGTGCGATGGTCGTCCCTTCATTACCCGGCTGAATGTATCATCCTCTCACAAATGAATACCACGAAGCACGATTTAAAAAGAAATCAGGTGTATCCTGCAATGAACAGGAATCGCCGAATTTTATGCAAAATGTGCTGGTCCGGCAGACCTGCATCCGGGGTCTACAGTTAATCGATACTATTAATGTAAAAGCGGAGATGGGATGCAAAAATACCGGGATAAATGCTTTTTTTATCCGGTCATCCACCAGCCCCGGGATAATCCCGGCCATGCGGTTCCATGCACCCTGCCACGGTCTGAAGAACCCGGAACAATGAAGGGGGTCCTGGTGAAGGCCAGGGCACCCTGTCTTTAAAAGGAAAAGAAATAACACTCATCCGGGTTTAAGATCCCAGATAACGTAACAGACGGTGAATAGTTCCATGCATTATCTTCCACGCCTGACTGCTGAATGTCTTACACAGGTATTTCCTGAACCCTCCCCCGAATCTTCTCCTGCCAGCATTTACCTGTATGTGAAAGGGGACAGCGTCGTGATGAAAAAATGCACCATCCCTTCTCTTTTTCACACCGACGATCCTAAAAGGTACGGGCTGCCGGTGCTGAGGAGAGCATACCTTGGTTTTTACGAGAAGACCCCCTGTTTTTCCACAGAAATTCCAGAGGACGCACTACTCCCCGATACAATGGATTGTTTCGGGGTCAGGGACTTATTCGGGATTCTTCCCGACTGCACCCTCGGAATTGCAGCATTTGCAGTCAGGATTGTTACTTACGACCGTGCTACGCAGTTTTGCGGTGCATGTGGCGCTAAAAACAGCCGGGCCGTCACAGAACGGGCAAAAATCTGTCCCTCGTGCGGGCAGGTCACCTATCCCCCAATATCCCCTGCGGCGATTGTCCTCGTCAGGAATGGGGATTCTGTCCTCCTTGCCCGTTCACCACGTTTCCCGCCCGGAGTTTACAGTATCATTGCCGGGTTTGTTGAGGCAGGGGAAAGTATAGAACAGGCCGCATGCAGGGAAGTGAGGGAAGAGACCGGGATATGCATTAAAAATCTTGAATATTTCGGGAGCCAGCCATGGCCATTCCCACACTCGCTGATGACTGGTTTTTTCGCTGAGTATTCGGGGGGTGATATCAGGGTTGACGGAAAAGAGATCGAGTCTGCCGGATGGTTCAACAGGAATAACGTCCCCCGTCTACCCGGACCTTACAGCATTGCCCGTGCGATGATCGACTCCTGGTTATCCCGGGATGGCATTCCCTGATATAGAAAATTCATCAGGGTTCTCTTTTCTGACAGCAGTCTGTTAATGCGGTTTTAATCCACACGACATCGTGAATGATACGGGACATATTCTCCCGGAACTGCTGCCAGGATATTTGGCATGAAACTCCCATTGGTTTTCATAAGTAAGGCCTGTGAACATAGTTCTCATAGGTGTTTT
>JBFYKV010000153.1:0-5484 GCA_041305745.1 Methanoregulaceae archaeon
GCGAGAGCGAGGAGAAGTTCCGTGGTGTTGCCGAACGCAGTTCGGATATCATACAACTTACCGACACAACAGGCCGGATAACGTATGTCTCGCCATCGATAAAGAGAATCCTCGGGTTTGACCCGGACGAAGTCATCGGGACAACGCCGGATGATATAGTGCATCCTGACGATATCGAAGTTGTGCAAGAACTCATCAGGAAAAATATGGCCGGATCCCCGGTTATCGAGGCAGTGGAAACCCGTGTCAGAAAAAAAGGCGGCGGTTATGCCACACTGGATGTGATAGTCTCCCCGGTCATAAAGGACGGTGTATTATCTGGCATGCAGGTGATGGCCAGGGACATCACGGAAACGAAAGCCGCACAGTCCCGGATAGACGAACTCCTCCGCATCCAGGAAGAGCAGGTGGAGATCATCAACACCAGCCCGGCAGTTGCGTTCATCTGGAAAGCCGAGGAGAACTGGCCCGTGGAAACGGTCAGCAATAATATTTCCCGGTTCGGGTATACGCCGGATGATTTCATCTCAGGAAAAGTGATATACAGATCCATTATCCATCCCGACGATCTCGGGCGGGTGGCTTCAGAGGTTGAATACAACAGCAAGAATAAGATCGATTCATTCTACCAGAACTACAGGATTTTCGGGAAAGATAAAAAAGAGTACTGGATCGAGGACTTCACGAAAATACGCCGGGACAGCGCCGGGACAATTACCCATTACCAGGGGATTGTCCTCGATATCACAGAACGGAAACTTGCCGAGATGGAACGGGACCGGCTGGTGTCCGTGGTCCGGCACTCGGGCGAGCTTGTCGGTCTTTCAACGCCCGACAGAAAAATTATGTTTCTCAATGAAGCGGGGGCGAAGATGCTTGGTATAGACCCGGCAGAAGCGCTGGGCCAAGATTTCTCTGAATTTGTACCCGATCACCTGAAAGAGAACCTACATTCCGTTTTACTGCCCGCGCTCATTGAGCATGGCCGCTGGGAGGGGGACCTCCAGTACAGGAACGTAAAGACCGGCAGCCTGATCGATGTGCACGCGATGACGTTCCTGATCGGAGATCCCGCCACCGGAGCACCGCAATTCCTGGCAACGGTATCGCTGGATATCACCGACCGGAAACTGGCCGAGGAAGCACTCAAAGAGAGTGAAGAGAAATTCCGGATGATCTTTGAAACATCCAATGACCCGATCCTGTTGCTTGAAGTCCTCCCGGGCGGAATGCCGGGCCATTTTCTCGACGTAAACGAAATTGCAATAAAAAAGCTCGGGTACACAAAAGAGGAACTCCTGTCCCTGCCTGTTACCCGGATCAACTCCCCTGAGCTAAACCTGAAGCTGCCGGCTATCCTGCAGGAACTGGTCAAAAAGGGGTATTCCACGTTCGAAGACGAGATCATGACAAAAAGTGGCGCCATGCTGCCGGTGGAAGCAAACGTCCAGCTCGTAAAAATCCATGACCTCCCCGTCATCATCACGATCGCCCGGGACATCACTGAACGCAAGAAAGCCGAGGCCGAGATGAAAAAATATTCCGAGACCTTAGAAGAGATGGTTGCTGAACAGACAAAAGAGCTCAGGGAAACTCAGGAACAACTGGTAAAGAAGGAAAAACTCGCAGTCCTGGGAAAACTTGCCGGCGGGGTAGGCCACGAGCTGAGAAACCCGCTGGGCGCCATCAAAAACGCCGCCTATTTCTTAAACATGGTGCTCGAGAACCCGGAACCTGACGTAAAAGAGACCCTTGAGATCATGAACACGGAGGTGGCCCGGTCGGAAGATATCTTAAGCAGCCTTCTTGACTTTGCCCGCCCGACCGTCCTGATGCTGAGGAAAGTCCGGATCAACGATGTAATTGATGAGGCAGTTGCCCGCAACCCGATTGCGGAAAATATCACCCTAATCCGTAATCTCGATGAAACCCTGCCGGAAATCATGGCCGATCCTGACAAACTTCTCCAGGTCTTCACCAACCTTGTCACCAATGCCTGCCAGGCCATGCCCGCCGGGGGGTCTCTTACGCTTCAGTCAGCGTTACAGGGCCAGGATAAGGTAATGGTATCTGTCACGGATACCGGTGTCGGTATATCGGAAGAACACATGAAAAGACTCTTCGAACCGCTCTTCAGCACCAAGGCAAAGGGTATCGGGCTTGGTCTTGTGGTCACCAAATCAATTGTCGACGCACACAATGGCAGTATCGGCATCAGGAGCGGGGAAGGGAAAGGCACGACATTTACCGTGACGCTGCCGGTCGGAATTGAGGGGGAGACTGTTCCATGAGTGAAAAACCGCGGGTCATGATCGTTGACGATGACGAGAACCTGTGCAGGACGTTGAGTCTCGTCCTGGACCGGAAAGGGTATGATGTGACCGTTGCGCACAGCGGCCCGGAGGCAATCGGGAATGTTGAGGAGCAGCCTTTTACCATGATCTTCATGGATATCAAAATGCCGGGCATGAACGGGGTTGAGGCATTTGAAGAGATCCGGAAGATCCGGTCGGACGCCATAGTCACGATGATGACTGCCTATGCAGTTGAGGACCTGGTTGAAAAAGCGCTGTGCCTTGGCGCACAGGGTGTCCTCTACAAACCGGTTGATTTAAAAAAAGTGATAAGCACGATAGAGGAGGTCTCCCGGGAACACACCGGGCTGAACATCCTTGTGGTGGACGATGACCCCGGGACCGCGATTACCCTCAAGAATATCCTTGCACGGCAGGGCCATGCTGTCAGTACAGCCTCATCCGGCGAGGCAGCCATACAGTTGGCACAACAACAGCCTCCTGAAATCGCACTGATCGATATGAAACTTCCCGGCATCAATGGCCTTGAGGCATATCTTGCCATGAAAAAAGATAATCCGGACATGACGGCCGTCATGATGACCGGGTACCGGCAGGAGATGACCCTGATGCTTGAGACGGCCCTCAAAGCGGATGCATACACGGTTCTGTACAAGCCCCTTGAAATGGGAGCCCTCCTTAAAATCGTAAAAGAACTCGCCATTAAAAAAAGGAAGGGTGCAGGGTGATATGATGGATGAAAAAAACAAGATCCTCATTATAGACGACGACGAAGGCACGCGAAAGACCCTGACATTCATCTTAACAAAGAAGGGATTTGACGTCATCACTGCCGGGACCGGCGAGGAGGGGCTGAAACAGGCACAAGGCAGTAAGATTGCAGTAGCTCTTCTCGATATCAACCTGCCGGATATCGAGGGCATCCATCTGATCACTCCCTTAAAGGAGATGCACCCCGGCCTGTCGGTGATCATGATCACGGGCTTTGCCTCCATGGAAAATGCCATGCGGGCGCTGAACGAGGGCGCAGCCGGCTATGTCCTCAAACCGGTAAAAATTGACGAGATCCTGGCAAAGATACAGGATGCCCTTGAACGGCAGCACCTGATCAGGAACAAAGAGCTGGCAGAGGAGGCCCTCCGGGCATCCGAGGAGAAGTACCGCAACCTTGTCGAGAACATCAATGACATCATCTATGCGCTCGATGAAAAGGGGGTCATCATCTACATCAGCCCTGCGGTTGAAAAAATTACCGGTTATCCTCCGTCTCAGATCCTGGGGCAACCCTTTACCGGTTTTATCCTGAAGGATGACCTGCCGGGCGTGCTACAGACATTCGAAGCAATTAAGAAAGGGAAAGTCACCTCATTCCCGTTCAGGATTGTAACAAAATCCGGTGACCCCCGGTGGCTGAACAGCTCAAGTTACCCCTCATTTGCCAACGGAGAGTCATCCGGGGTACAGGGAGTATTATCTGATATCACCGAAAGGAAACTGGCAGAAGATGAACTGAGAAAAGCATTCGAGCGGTTCAGGACGGTCATGAACAGCATCGATGCGCTCGTCTATGTCGTGGACATGCAGACCTACGAGATCCTCTTCATCAATAAATTCGGTACGAACATCTGGGGCGAGATTGAAGGGAAGGTCTGCTGGCAGACAATCCAGGCAGGCCAGCCCGGCCCGTGTCCCTTCTGCACCAATGCCCGGCTTGTCGATGCCGCCGGGAACCCGACCGGCACGTACGTCTGGGAATTCCGGAACACGGTCAACGGCCACTGGTACGACTGCCGCGATTCTGCCATCCCGTGGACGGAAGGGCAACTCGTGCGGGTGGAGATTGCAACCGACATCACCGATCGCAAGCGGGCGGAAGAAAATCTGAAATTCAGTAACATCCTGCTCTCAACGCAACAGGAAGTTTCCATCGACGGGATCCTTGTTGTTGACGGATCAGGAAAAATCATCTCGTTCAACAAACGTTTCATCGATTTATGGGGGATTCCACCGGATGTGATTGCATCACGTTCTGATGAACATGCCATGCAATCGGTGATCGACAAGCTGGCAGACCCGGAAGAATTCATTTCACGGGTCAAATACCTCTATGCCAACAGGGATGAGAAGAGCAGGGAGGAGATCGCACTCAAAGACGGAAGGGTATTTGACCGGTATTCTGCCCCGATGGTCGACAATGACGGGATATATTACGGACGGGTCTGGTTCTTCCGGGACATCACCAAACGCAAACAGATGGAGACTGCGCTCATCCTTTCCGAACAGACCTATCGTTCCTATGTTGACAACTCCCCGATGGGAATCTTTGTTGCCGACAGCTCAGGAAAATACCTTGACGTCAATGACGCCGCCCTCCATCTGTTAGGCTATTCCCATGAAGAGATGATGTCCATGACGGTCCTTGATCTGGCTCTTTTTGAAGAACGACAACAATTCCGGGACCAGTTCATAAGCACACAGGAGCGGCTGAAGACAGAAACCTCGGTCAGTTTTGAATTGCGATTAAAGAAAAAGGACGGATCCACATGTTCGGTCATTTTGAGCATCGCCCGGCTCCCCAACAATACGATCCTCGGGTTTACCCTCGACATCACCGAACGGAAACGTGCCGAGATGGAAAGGGACCGGCTGGTATCCGTGGTCCGGCATTCGAGCGAACTTATCGCCCTTGCAACCCTTGACAAAAAAATTTTCTTCATCAATGAAGCGGGTGCTGAAATAATCGGGATACGCCCGGAATATGCTGGTAGTTACGATTTCTTTGAGTTTATACCCGTTCACCAGAAAGAACTCATTCAGAACGAAGTGCTGCCCGCGCTCATGGAGCAGGGGCACTGGGAGGGGGATCTCCAGTACAGGAACGTAAAGACCGGCAACCTTGTCGATACGCATGCACTGACATTTTTGATCAAAGACCCGGTCACCGGTGCGCCGCAGTTCCTTGCAAATGTATCGCTGGACATCACCGAACGGAAACGGGCAGAAGATGCCCTCCACCAGGCAAACAAAAAACTCAATATGCTCTCGTCCATTACACGGCATGATATCCTGAACCTGATCATGGCAATCCGTGGCTACCTCGAGCTCTCAAAGGATCTTGTTGATGATCCGGAACTGAAGGAATACATGAAGAGAGAGAACGAAGCAGTTG
>JBFYKV010000154.1:0-19832 GCA_041305745.1 Methanoregulaceae archaeon
CCCGGTCCCGCTCTCCACTATCTCAGAGGTGCTCGATATCCCCATTTCAGGCCTGACCTACCATGTCACGAACCTCCTTGACGCCGGGATCATAGAAGTTGCGGAGGAGCGGTACAGTGTCAAGGGCCGGCCGGTGAAATTTTATGCCCTGAAAAAGCAGATCCTGGTGGTGGCCCCGAAGCAGATCGATTTAAAGACGATGCTTCTCCGCTACTCGTCGGTATTCGGCATTTTTATCCTGGGGAGCCTTGGAGTTGCCGTTCTCGCCGGGTTCTTCTTTCCCTCACCCGCCCCCGAACTCCTCGTCGGCGGGGGAGGCCTTGAGCCGGTATCAGCTCCGCCTCAGCCCTCACCGCTTGATATCCTGGCCAATAATTCCACGCTGTTCCAGATGTTCATTGCCGGAGGCATCCTGGCCATCGTGGTGGCACTGCTGGGAGAGGTGCTTCTTGCATGCTGGCGGGAGAAACCCCGTGGCGGGTAATGAGACTTTGGCATTGTCGGTACCCGCTTTTTCAGGGTGTTCTCGGACTTCGTCCAGCCATATGAATTTCCGGCAGGAAAATGCCCCGGGCACACCAAGATATGAAAGCCAGGGGAACGTCTCCTGAAAAGACCCGGTCATTCCCGGATACACTCGTGGTAGTGTGGGAAAGGAACGGGAAAACATACCAGCGCCCACGGGAAAGTATCCGGATTATCCCTTTATTTGCGTGTAATGTACCGGCCTTCACGTAAATAGCACATATCCATGGTCTATCAGGGGAATGAGGCTTGTATTCCCGGATAAGTGCCCGCTCCCGGACGTTACCCGACCCGGAAGATCAGCCAGTTGTTCTCCCCGGCCCGCTTGAACTTTACAAGGACATACGCCCCTTCCAGGTGGCTGCCATGGAGTGTCACCTCGATCTTCTCGTCGTCCCAGTGCTTCGTGTCATACGTACCGTGGTCCCAGATGGTCACAGTGCCTGCACCGTACTCCCCCTTTGGAATCTCGCCCTCGAACGTCGCGTATTCGAGCGGATGATCCTCCACGGCGACGGCCAGGTGCTTCTCGCCCGCGGTTTCCGGGATGCCCTTCGGCACAGCCCAGCTCTTCAGGACGCCGTCCCGTTCGAGCCTCAGGTCATAGTGCAGCTTGTGGGAGTGGTGCTCCTGGACGACAAAGCGGTTCCCGCTCATACCGGGTGCACCCTCCGGTTCTTTCGTGACTGAAAAATTTCGTTTCTCATGATAGGTCCTCAATGCAGTCTCTACACCGGGCCGGGGTACAGTTTCTTCTGTTCCACCTGTTGCAGGACGAGCGTGACTTGGATTCCCGAGCTGGCCGGTAGTACAGGCAGCCGCAGGTTTGTCGGTCCGAAGGCGGAGGAACCGTGGAATCCGGAGCTTCCGGTCCCGGGTCACCTCCATGTACCCCACTTCGCAGACCAGTACGGGCTCAAGCCAGGTCACCGGCCCGGGAATTCCGGGAAGCTGGGGGATACCGGTTGCCAGCAGTTTAAATCTCTCTGCCAGTTCTGCGAGCAACCGGTCGGAAAACCCGGTCCCGACCCTGCCGACCGGGACGAGCGTCCCCTCTTCGTATAAACCGAGCAGGAGGGCTCCGAACGTCCGGCTGCGGCTCCCCTCCCCTGGTGTGTAACCTGCAATCACGCAGTCGCAGCTCTTCAGCGGCCGGATCTTAAGCCATGCCCCGCTCCGGACTCCGGGTTCGTACCGGCTGTCCTTCCGCTTCGCCATCACTCCTTCAAGGCCCTGTGCGACTGCGGCCCGGTAATACTCCTCTCCCCGACCCTCGACGGGTACAGAGATAACGACATGCAGGCCTTCCCGAACTGCGGACTGCAGGATTTTACGCCTTTTCGTGAGCGGAAGGCCGGTCAGATCCTCTCCCCGGTACGCGAGGATGTCAAAGACGATGTAGGTGACCGGTGCTGCCCGGGGGCCTGGAGTGCCGGCCTGCAGCCGTGGCAGAAGACCCTGCATGTCGGGTTTCCCCCCTCCCATGACGACGATCTCACCGTCGAGCACGGTCCCGGGTGCCAGCGTCGCCAGCTCGCCGAGTTCCGGGAACTTTCCGGTCAGTTCGGTCCCGTTCCGGCTCATGAGAGAGAAGTCCGTTCCGATGGTTGCGATCGCCCTGATCCCGTCCCACTTTATCTCGAAGAGCCACTCGTCATCGCTGAACGGTGCGGGGGCGGTGCCAGCCAGCATCGGCTGGTAGCGGGGGCGTTGAGCGGTCATTTCCGGGCGAGGGCGGCGATGGTTTCCTGCAGTGCCTGCATCAGCTCTTTCGCCTCGGCGGGATGCGGCTCCTCGTACACGATCGTCTCGCCGGCCAGTTTCTTTTCGATGAGGGCGAGTACCGCTTCACGGTACCGGTCGGGATAATCGTGGATTGAGAAGTCACCGGAAAGGTCGTTGATGATCCGTTTCGCAAGCCCAAGCTCGGCTTCCTTCGGGTGCGGAAGCGTCGCCAGGACCGGGAAGGCACGAGGCGGTGTGACTTCGTCCGCATGACGGAGCGTGGTGAGAACCAGGGCCCCTTCGTAGACGTGCACCACGACCGGGTACTCCTTGGTTCTCAGTGTGACCGTGCCGGCCGCGGCCCGCCCGAGTTCCTGCAGGGCGGTGAGGAGCAGGCTGTATGCCTCCTCGCTCCGGTCAGGGACGAGGATGTACGAGGACTCGAAGTAGACCGGGTCGAGCGAGTGGTAATAGACGAACTTGTCGATCCGTATCTTCCTGTCCGACTCAGGCATCGCCGCCTTCAGCTCGTCGGGTTCGAAGACGATGAATTCCCCGGGGCGGATCTCGTATCCTTTCACGGTGTCGGTCCACGGGATCACCTGGCCGTCGCGGGAACAGACACGGTCGTATTTCAGGGGCTGACTGTCTTCACGGTGGAGCAGCCGGAACGAGAAGGAGTGGTCCCGCACCATCGTGTGGAGCCGGACCGGGACGTTCACCAGCCCTATCGTGAGACTCCCGCTCCAGAACGGCCGGGATAACTTTCCGGGATACTCATGCCCGCCGGGATGGAGCGGCGGCTCCTGAGTCCCGGTGGTCCCGTGCACCTTTACTGCGGTCGGCGTTTCATTCCCACCGGCCGAATTGTCTGTACCCTGTTCCGGTTCTGTATCAGCGGATCGTCTGCCGGTCTTCAAAGATATCCCTCCACGGTTCTGTATTTCTCGAAAGCATGGTCTTACTATTAAAATCTTCGGGACGGACCCCGTGCCTGAGCTCCTCCCACCTGACCGGGGCCGAGACCGTGGCGCCCGGTGTCGCCCTCAGGCTGTATGGGGCAGCCATCGTCTTTCCGTGGGCATTCTGGAGATAGTCGATGAAGATGGTTCCCACATCCCGTGAACGGGGGAATTCGGAGACGACCAGGGGGGTATCCCGGGCGATATCCTTCCCGATCCCGTGTGCAAAGTCTCTGACCCCGGAAAAACGAGATCCGGCAACAAGCGGTACGACGATATGCACCCCCTTCTTCCCCGAGGTCTTGACGAACGGACGGATCCCGCGGGTCTCAAGGTGTTCCCTGACAACGTGAGCGACATCGATCACGTCATCGAAGGTGAGCGGCGGTTCCGGGTCGATATCGAAGAGCATGATGTCGGGGGAATCATAGGAAGCGGCCGTCGAGAGGGTCGTGTGGATCTCGAGAGAAGCGAGGTTTGCAATCCAGATGAGTGTATCGAGGTTGTTGCACAGGACGAAATGAACGTCCCGCCCGGCAGTTTCCGACCAGCGGGTAAATATATCCACGTAATCCGGCGTACCGGCAGGGGCGTCTTTCTGGAAGAATCCCTCTCCCGTAACCCCGTCCGGGAAGCGGTGCATGGAGACCGGCCGGTCATGCAGGAACGGGAGGAGGAGCGGAGCCACGCGTATATAATAGGTGATCACGTCCAGCTTGGTGATGCCTGCAGCCGGGTACAGCACCTTGTCAGGCCGGGTGAGGCGGACCCGGGTCAGGTCTCGGACTGCCGGTCCTCCGGGTGTTTCAGTGTACCCTGCCATGGCGAATAGTTGCCGGTGCGGTTCAAAAAGAATTTCTTTTGCAGTATTCGCATTTCGGTGCTTCCGGTGTTACAGGGGGAAAATCACCGGGATCAATACAATACCTGATGTAATGATAATTTTTCAATGACTTTTCCGACAACCGCCTCAAAACACTCCTCTGAACAATCGATTATGATATCGGCATACTTCTCATACAAAGGGATCCTCTGGTTATACATATCCCGAAGGCTCTGGCCGGAGGTGAGCACGATTCCCCGTGTCTTGATGTTTATGAGTCTTTTTTCCATCTCCTCGAAGGAGATCTTCAGGTATACGACAACCCCGTCCTTTTTCAGGCATTCCATTGCCCTCCTGCTGAACACGACACTACCCCCCGTGGCTATAACCTCATTGTGATGATTGAGGGACAGGATCGTTGCCTCCTCGATTTTTTTGAACGCATCGGGCCCCTCCGTATCAATAATCTCCTGCAGGAACCTGCCGGATTTTTCCTGTATCACAATATCCGTATCTGCAAATTTCATTCCAAGCGTCTTTGCAAGGATAACCCCTGCGGTACTCTTCCCTGCGCCGGGCATGCCGATGAGGACGATGTTTTTCCTGGGTTTTTTAATATCCGGATTAATCCTGATGGTCATCTCCCGTTATTCTTTTAAATCTCTTCTATCTCAGAAATCAGCGACATAGGGCAGTATATTCGCTGGCAAGGATCCCGTAGTACCGGGATGACCGCCAGTGGTCCCTTAACCACACGTGTTCACGGAGCGTACCCTCGTACTGCATGCCGCATTTCTCCATTACCCCTGCAGCATTGCGGTTCAATTCGTCACATTTTCCATATACCCTGTGCAGTGAGAGCGTGTCGAATCCAAATGCAAGAAGCGCCCGGAGAATCTCCCCTGCATATCCCGATCCCCAGAATTCCTGCAGGAGGACACACCCGACCTCGGCGCAACTCCGGTGCCCGGGATCAATCTCAAGAAAAGTGATGCCTGCACACTCTCCCGTCCCCCGTATTCTGGCTGCAAGCACGTATGCCATCCGGTCGGTCCGTGCGGCCTCTTCGATCCCGCGCTGGAGGAACGAGGCCACCTGCTCATCGTTCTCAAGCCAGACGAGGACATACCTCATCACGTCCGGTTCGTGAGCGATACGTTCGATGTCATAAATATTCTGCCCGGTGAGATCCTCGAGGACCAGCCTTTCTGTGGAGATACAAAATGCCATGATAGTCCCTGTGGGTAACGCTTTAATGTACACATGAGCAGAGGGAAGTCGTAACCTTTTTCCATGCGGGACCGGGAAAGAACGGGAAAGAACGAAAAAGATCTCCCCCGTTCCCGGGGGCGCCACTCCGCAGTGCGAATATTCCCGGTCTGCCCGGCTCCTCATATCTTAAACGAAAAGCAGTCCCGTGGGATGGGAGTGTATGATGATGGAATTGAGGCGAAAAAAAGAAGGAGGGATTATGCCGCATTCACGACGATCAGGTCTGTTTTAAGTTCGGATGAACGCTGCAGCGAACCGGAACCCGGATCAACCTTCAGGACCGTCAGGCTCACCGTGTAAACCCCCGGGAGCCGGTACGTATGGACAGGGTTCCGACCCTTCGCCGTGAACCCGTCCCCGAAATCGTAGGAATAGAATGTCGGATTACCGATCGTCTCGTCCGTGAAGCTGACTGTCAGCGGGACCGTCCCGGTGACGGGAGAGGCAGAGAATGCCGCGAACTGGGGCATGACGAATGTATTGAAGACGGTGATAACATCCGGTTTTCGTGCCACGCTTTTAATGAATGACCTCGTCGCAGGGTCATATTTAGCGATGGTCTGTGTGATCGTGTAAGTACCGGGCAGCCGGTAGGTATGTGTCACGTCCGAGCCCGATACCTTGAACCCGTCCCCGAAATCGTAGATGATCGTGGTCGGATCGCCGAATGACCTGTCAGTACAGTATACTGTCAGGGGTGGGGAGCCCATCACGGGTGCGACATTGAAGGCCGCCTTGAACATGGGGGCTCCCCCGACCATGATATAATCCTGCTTCACCATCGTGTTCTCCTGGCAGGCACTATTGGTCAGCGTGAGGCTGACCGTGTAAGCCCCGGGAGCGGTGTAGGTATGGACAGGATCCTGCTCTGCTGACCAGGTCCCGTCGCCGAAACTCCAGTTCCAGGTTTCGGCGACGCCGATCCACTGGCCCGTAAACCCGACGGTCAGCGGTGGAACGGATGCTTCCGTGACATTGGCGGTGAAATCGGCGATCAACGGTTCCTTCGGGGAGGTGAGGTTTGCGTAGAGGTCAACAACCTCGTCTTTGCCCGGGTACTGGTGGTTCTCCTGCGTCAGGGGGAAGTACCCGCATTTTTTTACGGTGTACGTCCAGACCGGCGTGCAGGTGGTACAGGTCTCCACAAGAAGGGTGCCGTTCTCGATAGTACCCTCGTACCAGTCGCCGTTGAAATACACCTCAGCACCCTCGACGTTCGAATGGACCAGGAAGTATGCCTTGTCGCCGCCGTCGATGATATCCGCCATTGCAATAATATACCCGGGTTTTGCGAGCGTGCTGGTCCCTGCACTGTTCGTCACGGTAAGTGTGACGTTATAGGTCCCTTCTGCAGTGTAGCTATGGACCGGGTCCGACACGGTCTCATTCGGCATACCGTCCCCGAAGTCCCACTGGTACGACAGGGGGTGTGCACCGGTCGAAGAATCGGTGAACCGGACCGTCATCGGTACGATCCCAAACGTGTTATCGGCGAAAAAGTTTGCAGACGGAGGAAGATCCGACGGGTACCCGACGGCATAGACGTTGTTGTCGAAGCTTCCGAAGTAGACAAGACCGTCAGCGATGGCGGGGCTTGAATAGATGACACTGCCGGTAGGGAAGGACCATATCTCTGCACCGGTCAGGGCGTCCAGTGCGTACATGCTGTGGTCCCAGCTGCCTGCGTAGACGACACCGTTCGCGACCGTCGGGCTGGAATACACCACGTTGCCGGTGGGGAATGACCAGATCACCGCGCCGGTCAGGGCTTCGAGGGCATACACGTTATCATCGTTGCTCCCGACGTAGACCACGCCGTTGGCGACGGCGGGGCTCGAATCCATCTCGCTTTCAAAACCGATCGTAGTATTCCAGGCTTCTGCGCCGGTCAGTGCATCCAGTGCATACATCCTGCCGTCCCAGCACGCTGCGTACACGATGCCATCGGCTACCGAGGGGCTTGAGCTGATCGTATACCCCGTGGTAAAGTTCCAGATTTCCGCTCCGTCCAAGGTATCGAGGCAGTAGAGTGTAGTGTATCCGCCGGTCACGTACAGGGCTCCGTCAGCGACGGCGGGGCTCGAATCGATAGACGGGTACTCTCCAAAGGACGCGTTCCAGATCTCTTCGCCGGTGACGGCGTCAATGGCATACAGCTGGTCGTCGAGGCTCCCGCTGTAGACGACGCCACCTGTCACCGCCGGGCTCGACGTGACCCATCCATCCGTTTCAAAGGACCAGAGCAGTGCCCCGGTCTCCTGGTCAAGGGCATACAGGTTCTGGTCGTAGCTGCCCACGTAGACAACGCCGTCCACGACCGCAGGACTCCCGAGAACCCTGCCCCCCGTCGTGTAACTCCAGGTCTCCGCACCGGTCGAGGCATTCAGGGCATACACCTTGCCGTCATCGCTCCCGAGATAGACGATGCCGTCGACGACGGCGGGGCTCGAATACACCCGGTCACCGGTGGGGAACGACCATTTCAGGATATCGGCGGGTCTTGTCCCGCCGTCGTCATTGACCCCCGAATGCCAGGGGTCTGCCCTGAACATGACCGGTACGTGGTCCGGCGAATCAGCGTTCACGCCGGGGATACCCCCGGCACATATTCCCGCACAGAGGAGAATGAAAATGAAAGACCCTGCCATGGTTTGCAGGGATGAACTGCCACCTTTCATGTTGTACATCACTGCTCGTATCAATTTCATGAATAATAAGCATCACTGGTTACCCCGCGATGGTCCCGCACGAAAGGATTAGGGATATGGTGTATACCGGGCAAGTCAGGATCTGAAACGATCATGAAAGCACTACTGCATGCAGGTATCCTGCTCATCGTTGTCGTACTGGTCAGCGGCTGCACCGGTGCCCCCGCATCCGCACCCACGATCGGGACTGCGGCTCAGAACACACCTGATATTACCGGGAACTGGACCGGTACGATGACCGGGTATGCTGATGGAAGGGGATTCACCGATTATGCCGGGTATGTCATGACCATGCGGGTCACAGGACAGGAAGGCCGGATCTTCCATGGAAATTTCACCTTCTCGAACGGGAACGGGTTCGTGAAAACAGTTGAATTTTCCGGGGCAATCGGTCGTGACGGCACGACGCTGACCATCGCAGAATGCGGCGGTGGATACAGTTTCGGAACCCTTGTCGCGCCGGACGAGATCGAACTGATCCATGCCGAAGATGGCGAACCATCTGATGTCGCGATTGATACCCTGAAAAAGGTTTGATACGGGGATATTTTCCTTTTTCGGGACAAGGGATTCTTTTGCCAGGAGAGTCATCACACAGTTTCTGAAAAACGGTACACCCCTTTCGGCACCGTCATTTCAAACCGTGCTCCCTGATATCAAAGGCTATTATGGAGCATAGGTTGATTTCACGGTCGATTTCTGCCTCATAGCCGCAGAATAAGTACCCTCATTACCGGGGTTGGTTCTCAACCGCTTTCCCTGGTATCCTGCAGGGCCCGCTGCTCGGGACGATGGTGACGGAACTCTTTGGTATCCTTGATTCAAGCGAGGCTTTCATCCGGTCGATCGTCTCCTGGACCTCGCACATCTTCCTATCCCCATCGAATTCGAGGAATATCTCGATGTAGACGTTGCTTCCGCTCCTCCTTGAGCGTACCCCGTGGAATGCTTCATACTCATCGAAGAACTCCGTGAGATCCTGGATGATCATTATCTGCAGGGATTCATCGAGCGTTTTATCAAGGAGATCCGGGAGCGATGAGGTGATCACCCGGTAACCGGTGGTGAAGAGGAACCCGACGATGATCATCGATGCGAAGGGATCGATATACACCGACCACCAGAACTGGTGCAGCACGACAGAGAGGATGAGGGCTGAAAGGACCGAGAGATCAGAGAATGCCTTGGTCCTGAACAAGCGCCACTGCGACTCCATGATTGGTGAATATTCCTTGCAGGCGAGGCGGTAATTCTTGAGCCAGAGCCATGTATTCACACTCACCCCGATGGTCATCATGACAATCGCAAGAGCAACTCCGCCGATGTTGAGGACCTCGGGAACCATGATACGGCTGATAGCGGTATAAAAAACGAGGACCAGGGAGACCAGCATGACCGCCCCGGTGACAATGCTGGTCATTGTCTCGAACTTGCCCATCCCGTAATCATAGGACCCCTGGTGCCCTCGTGAAAGTTTTCTGAGCGTGAGCCAGGCAAAGAACGTGGCCAGGATCTCATTTCCGCATTTCACCACATCGGCAAACATGGTTATGGACCCGGCGAGGATGGCAGCGATAATATCAGGGATCCAGAGAACAAAGTCCACTACAAGGCTCAGGAACACGGTCCTCTCTTTCTTCGCCAGGGTTGCAGTATCCACAACGGATCCTTCATCCATCGCCGGAACGTGGCTCATATTTACATCCTGTGGGTGCTTTAAGATGAAAATATATGCATATTTGAGTGCAGGACAGACCTCATCGGAGGTGACGGCAGAGGAGAGGGGCTCCACGGATGATTTTACCGTCTTAAATCCCGGCATATGGGGCGCTTATACCTTCATACGGGCGCAACCGGTATTTTAATCTGGGAAAAAAGATGCGGCCGTCACGAAAAGGGTTCTGCAGTAGCTATTGCACTGATATATCAGGTTTCCTGAACAGGGGTTCACACAAACCCTTGCCAGTCAGAGATCGCGTCCCCGACTGCCGGGTATACCTGGAGAATTTTCGTAAATCCCGCCAGTTCGAATACTCTCCTCACCTCATCGGAGAGTCCGCAGAGCACGCACCGGTCACCCGGATTTCTCAGGCGTTTCGCGGCGGCAAGCACTGCCCGCAGCCCGGCACTGTTGATATAAGTCACACCGGCAAGATCCAGGAGCAGCTGGCGGTTCCCGTTCGCAATGGACCGCTCGATCTCATGGCCGAAGATTCCTGCGGTAGTGCTCTCTATCCTGCCCGTGACATGGACAATCTGGATGTCCCCCTGCTTTTCATAGTGTAGATCCATAATCTCCCTCCCTTCAGGGATCTTCCCGGCGTACAAAGATCTGTAGCGTCCGGAAAAATGATAAACGTTGGTCCGGGAGCCGGTGCGGATGTCCGGTGAGAGCAGTTATTCAATTCGTTATGCGCTGTCCGGACCGGTAGGACAGGCAGGACACGGGTGACGGGTTTTTTAAAAAGACCAATAATAAAAGAGGGAGGGTTCTCAGACCCGGGTATCAACGCCGATGAGGATCACGGTCACGTTTGAACCGGTCTCCATCGGGGCGAAACCTGAGACAAACGTCCCCCACTGATCGGTGTACGGTCCCACTCCGATCGGTGCGGTGACCGGCCCTTTCAGTTCAGCGGGAGCACAGAGGTACTCCTCGAGGTATCCCGACCCTTCCGGCTGCCCATAATCAGCATCCACAATGAACCGGACCGTGCCATTCACCTGCTTGAGGGTGTACAGGGAGACAATCCGGCTGTCGGAGGCTTTAAAGGTCATGAGCTACCCGAGCACATTCCCGCATACAGTCGGGTCCGGCCCTTCTGCAAGTACGGCTGCGAGCGCCTCGCCATCGATCTCCCCGGCGAATTTGCCGGCGAGCGCGGCCATTTCGGTCTTCAAGGCTCTCGTTGACCGGAACAGTAGCAGCAGTCGTGGCGGGTGCAACCTGGGTGGGTGTAGGTGTTGCAGTGCCGGCCGGGACGGTTTCCGGCGGGGGCATCCTGCAATGAGGAGGATTGCGACGACCAGGAGGAGCAGGGATCCTCATTTCATTCCTGAATGAAGATTCATACGCGAGATGTTGGCTATTCCGGGATATAGATATAATGGTTTCACTTTTTAGCAGTCCCTGCGTGGAATTTGTGGTAACAGGGCTGCGGGGATGGTCTGCCGCCGCTGCCGGACGGCCTGCCCGTATTTTAATGATTCAGAAAAGCAGAGGTGCCAGTCCGGAAACAATCTTTTGTCGTTTAAATAGTATCAGAATACCGGGAAGAGGAAAATGGTGTGAAATTATTTTCCCACAAGGGGAATTTTACAATCAGGACAGGTCTGGCTCCGGCAGGGCGATCCCCGTGTTTTCGGATACTCTTTTTTACACTGCGGACAGATACATGCGTCCGGGGGTACTCCCCTCCGCTGCATCCCCATTCCAGGTCCACCGTTTGGCATAATTCAATACCTCAGATGATAGAATAGCTCATGAGGTAAAAAGAGAATGGAATGGGGCAAAGGGGCAGATGAAGTGGATATACCCTCATTATCCGGGGAGGGGTGTGACTTCCCGATAATCAGTCTATTTCTGCCATGAGATCCAATAGCAGATAACAGCAAACCACTTGAGGGAAGTATTAATGGAAAACAGCATAAAACTGGGAATCATCATCTGCGATCGGTACCGGACCTGCGCCGGGGGAAAATGCATGCGTGCGCTCCACAACCGTGAAGGCGCCTTTGAGCGGTATAAGGGGAAGAATGTGGAGCTTGTCGGATTTGCCACCTGCAACGGGTGTCCCGGGGGCAATGTAGAGTACGTACCGCAGGAGATGAAGAAGAACGGTGCCGAGGTAATTCACCTTGCAACCGGCATGGTGGTCGGGTACCCGCCCTGTCCGCGGATAGCATACTTCTCCCGGTTTATCCGCGAAAAATACGGTATGGATGTGGTCGTTGGTACGCACCCGATCCCGGAGAACTATTATACCACTCATACGCATCTCGGCACGTGGAATGCAGCACCATGGAAAGAACTGCTTGCTCCGACACTTACCGATGAGAAAACCAGGATTTCATACGATTAACATTTTTTAAGGCCTGACCCTTTTTGAGGTGCCGTTTATCAAAAAGAGTATATTTCATAACGTAGGGGGTATATCACCGGGACTGCGGAAGTTGCGGTGCAGGTAACGAACCGGTTAATCTGATTATACTATCCCCTGTCCCGGAGCCGCCATTCCTGCTCGTACCTGCCCCTGGCCGGAACACCTGGTCACGTTTGACAGCGTAGTTCAAGGCAATTTATGCACAAATCCGGGATTGTAATTGAACCGAAGACTTCAACCGTATACCCAGCATTGAATAGCGGTATGCAACGATTGAAATGCGCAAAATGCAGCGGGGAGTTCTACCTGAAAAACGGGTGCTCCTCCTGTGCACCACCTTCTCCCTGCACGTATACCTGCCCGCAGTGTGGAGGGATCCTTCACCCGATTGCACCATCGTACTATGTATCTGACAACTGGGAACTGGATTAACCCGGAAGCGGGGCGGGCAACCAGTGGTGCCCGCAGGGGCTTCCATTTGAAGAATTACCGGGGATGGAAGAAACCCTGACCTGTGCTGGTTATTGCCCCGGGTAGCAGCCATTGTTATCTGCCGGCAGTTAATTATGGGCCGAAACCGTTTGCTTTCTAAAGCGATCCGGATAAACGGGAATCATCCTTAATGAGGCTATGTTTATTTACCCTCAGGCAGCCTATAATAATATATCCAGAAAAGATCTGGGCAATAAAAACCCCCTTTTGATGGGATTATGAGTAAAGGAGCATCCCGTCATTGAAGGTATGCCGGGCGCATACCGGGAGTACGGGAATATGATGATCCAGGTTGTATGATGTTACAATCTCACAGCGGAAAACATCGCACAGATTGATATAATGATGAAAAATTCAGTAAAACCCACAGTTGTCGGGACGAGGTCCGGGTATATTATCCGTTTCACCTGTCCTGACTGTTCAAAAGAGAACTCGATTGTCTGCAATATGCCAAAAGCATATTACAAAGAGTCAAGGGATGGAACGTGCGGACAGTGCAAGAAACATTACACGGTCCTTACTCCTGGCAAGAATTAACTGATGAAATTTTTGCCACAAAAGACGTATCCATTTATCGTTCAACATTTTCGATCCTTTTTTCAGAGCCGCCACCATAAAAAGCAGGCTAAAAAAAATTCTGAATAAAAAAATTCCGCCAGCATTTCCGGGACGTGTGCGGACATTATCGTAACTGTTAAAGATTTCACCGTACCTGATATTTTCTCCCCGTTATCTTGTCTTTCCGGATACCGCGACGGGAAAGTGTTCATTCTTGATCCCCCCTCAATCGCCAGTGACAATGGCATCGGCGGAATTTGATTGCCCGGCGGTGTTAACAAAGCAGGAACGCTGCCGGACTGTCCGGAGAGATTGAAGCAGCCATATTTTCAATAGTACCTTCTAATCGGTAATGAAAATTACATTCCCAGGTTTTTCTAAAAAATTCCCGTCTCATTGTTGAGACTCTCCGGTTCTCCGGCAGAATGCCGGTTGAAAATACGCCTGGTTCCCTGGCGCAGAAAGCCCCGGATCTCTCGATAAATTAGATATGCTACTATTACCAAGGATTCCTCTATGTCCGAACGCTCGTACGGGATGTACCTCGCCTACCTCACCCAGGCATTCCTGGGCATGAATGTCCTGATTGCCGTTTTCCTGGGAGTTACTACCGAGATAATGATCGGGGGGTTCATGTTCCTTATAGGAATGGTTCCACACATTTTTTCGTGGAAAACAAAGATCGTTTTCCCCTGGTTTGTATATTTCCTGGTATCCCTGGCATTACTGATCCATGCCTCCGGCTACATCCAGGAGAGGTACATTACCATCCCCCACTGGGATAAACTTGCACACTTTGTCTCGGGATCGATTGTTGCACTTATCGGGTTCATCTTCGTCATGTTCATGGACAAAATAAGGCGTTATTCCCTTGATCCGCCATTTATGGCATTATTTATTGTTTTCTTTGGAATGGCAGGCGAATATATCTGGGAAATCTACGAATTTATGGTGGATACTTTTTTCGGTGGCTCTCTCGCCGGCAAAATGCAGGCGAGTAATACCGATACCATGATGGACATGATCTTTGTCCTCGTTCCCTCCATTATCGTTGCAGTTGGTTGTTACTATTACCTGAACCATTATGGAAAGGAGAACATATTCCACAACATGGTGAAGGACAGTCCCTTTTTCCCCGAATAATTTTTCCGGACCGGGGAATGAGGGCTCAACCTCTTTAAATGAAATGCAGGGCCAAAAAGGCGTGCACATTTTCCTCCCACATTTTCTGCGGGTCCAAAAGTACTCAATTTATCGGGTCCTATGCCCTCATGGCAGGACCTGTAATGCACTAAGTTCAGATATTTTATCCAGAATCTATATGCCTCCTTTCGGGAGCATTTTATCATTCGCATTTTTCACAGTCATGCAACGCTTATATCGTCTCAGACCGCCTATTATAGCACAACCAGAAAAAACCTGGGCATATAAACGCCTTTTTGATGGACCTAGAAAAAAGAGCAATTCTATTATTGAACCTCTGTCGGGCGCATAACACATGTATCGGAATATGATAATCCAGATTGGATGATGTTACAATCTATCATTGGAAAGCATCGTAGAGATTGATACAATGATGAAAAGTTTAGTAAAACCGGCAGTTGCCGGGACGAGATCCGGGTATGTTATCCGTTTCACCTGTCCCAGTTGTTTGAAGGAAAATTCGATTACATACAATATGCCACAAGCCTATTACAAAGAGTCAAGGGATGGAACGTGCAGACAGTGCAAGAAACATTATACTGTTCTGACTCCTGGCAAGAATTAGAAGATGCAATAAAATATCGATAAAGGTGCATCTGTTTTTTGGCAATACGTTCCGATTTCTTAATTTTTAAGATAATCCGGATTATCCATACTCGCACCATTCATTTTATTTTCTCCTGATTTACCGGCACATAGAAATTCTTTCAGGGTGAAAAGGCCGTGTAAATCATTTAAATTGTCAGAATAATTCGAAAAATACGAGTTATCGAAAAGGAAAATATTTTTAAAATTACAAATAGATTCATGCTCCCCGGTAATGAATCGAAACGTCCTGGAGACCTGATAAATCTCCTGAATGCATCAATTCACCAGGGATTCGCTCACGAAAAAAAGATTGACAGGATGCATCTCCTGATGCATTCCTGCAGATTATGTTTCTGTTCGAATTATCAGCAGTTTCCGCAGGAACCGTCCTGCAGGTGTGTCTGGTTCTTCATCATGCTGCGGGTGGAACTGCGGTCCTGGTCGCCTGACCGGGCAGCGGAACCTGCAAGGCTCATCTGGCCGTCCATGGCAGGCAGGCCGGACCGGGTCTTGTGCTGCAAAGATAACCTGGATTGAACGGCACCAGTTTGAGTACCCTGTTGCTGCAGGGCAGTATTGTATGCCGTACCATTCCCGGCGCAATATCCCGTTCCCGCGCTTTCGCCGGAATCAGCGGCTGCGTAGCCATTCCTGAGCTGGCTTTTTGTCATATTCCGTGCTATTTCACAGTCCTGAACACAGGTCTGGTTATATGTTCGGATCCTGAGCATCTGGGTAGCTCCGTTCTGGGAAGCCGTCACTAACCCCTGCCCGTTACTGCCCTGGCTCTGTACCTGGGCCATGCTATCCCCTGTCTTTTGCTGTGCCTGCATGTCGCTGCCTGCCTGACCCCCCTGCCCGGCTGCCATGACGGATGCCGGGACAATAATCAGGACAAGCAGTGCGCAGAGTGCGATCTTCTTTAACATTCTTATTTACTCCCTGGATATTCGGGCCGGGACGAGTTGTCCCGGTACACCCGGTCTCCATAACACCATCGGCAGGGGGTATCAAACTTTTTCTCAAACGGGAAGCTACATGTCGCGTTACCGGGGAATCCGATGAAAAACATGGACCTCTTTGTTTTGCTCTATGACACCTGCGCCATCCATAAAACCTTTCGGGAACGCCCCATGCGGGGCCCGGATACGATGAAGTGGTTCCATTCAGCATGAAAAAATTTAGTGTGCTGCGACTAAAAGAGGCTTCATGTGGATCGAATCATGCCTCATCACCATGGATCCGGACATCAGCCGGGTGAGTGCCAGGGTGGCATCTTTTGTAAGCGTATAGTGGTTCGACCTGCCCGGCAGGCGGTTCTCGACAATACCGTCTTCTATCAGGCGTTCCATCTGCCGTGTGACCGACGGTCCGGAGATCCCGAGGACATCTGCGATCTGTTGCCGGGTCTGTCCGGGATGATTTGCGAGCAGACCTATGATCCAGCGGGGAGTATCGGTCCGGAGGTAGTGGAACACCCCCTGCTCGAACGGGCTGTATACATTCTGGTTCTGGAAGTACCGCACGACGCCGGGCCGTATAAAGCAGGTGATCTTTCCGGTTGAAACAAGCATGGCAAGGTGATACCGCAGGGTATTCTCGTTGATTCCGGTCGTATCAGAGAGTGTCTTTGCCTCGATACCGGGGCACCCGGTGACAGCCTCGTAGATGACCTGCCGTGCATCATGTTCGAGCACATTACTCTTTGAAATTCTCCGGTACCCGCCGAATAATAACAGGCTGAGGGGGAAGAACGGCAGTGAAGGCTGAGTGGAGGATGATGTGCTGTCAGGAGTATCGATGACCAGGGTCGTGAGCCCGGAACGCCTGGATCTCTGTCGTGATAGAGAGTCATCCTTTGACTCGTTCTGACCCTGTCCCGATGCAGGGGGAAGCGGGCTCGTCTGTGCAGGGGCGCAGGGATAGCCTCCGGACTGTGCCCGAGGGCCCTGTTGCTGTCGTTGTGGGGACGGTCCCCGGCCGCTGCCCGGTACCAGTGCAGTGTTGTCCCCGGGCCCTGGTTCAACCCTGGCGGCTTCTGCATTACCCGGCGAAAGCATGATCCCGTCATGTCTTGAAAGCCCTGCAGCCAGTCTCCCGGTCTCTGCTGAACCGGCAGCGGTTCCACCGCCGGTCCCGCGGGAAGATCCACTGCCCGATCCGGCGGTGGCAGCCACGTTCCTGGCGGCGTCTTCTGATTTGCCGTATGAAGACCCTGAAGGGGACTCCTGCTGGTCTGATCCCTGGTTTCCGGTACCGGGCCCCTGCATCTGCATCGGCGATTCACTGGATTGAGACGATGATACTCCGGAATTGCTTCCGAAGGAGTCTGCCCCTGATGGAGAACCAGAACCGGCGTTACCTTGCCCTGATTGTGCATTCTCTCCGGCTGTCCCTGATATGCCATTCATCGAACCTGATCCGGTCATCGCCGTACCGGACTGAACAGAGGAATCCGGGGACGTGCTGATCCCGGGAACGTCCCCCGGTGAGGAATCCGACACGGATGAGTCGTCGCCTTTTGATTTACCTGTATTTCCTGCAGGGGACGAAGAATCATGAGAATCACCGGCACCTGGTCCTGATGATGCGCCAGCCTGAGCCCCCTGATCCCCCGATGAGGAAGAAGCGCCGGACTGGGCAGCTTCTGCCGGCATACACGCGATAAGAAGACTAATCGTCAGGACGAGAAGTATCCAGCTGAAGCGCCTGTTCATTCATTCAGATCTTTTGGGAAATGTCTGATAAATACAATCTCATGGCGGCAGCTACATATGCTGCCATGGAGCTGAATCCTCTGGATAAAAATACCCTGAGTTTCGGTTACAATCAGAGGGATGCCGGGAGACTGCTTTCCAGGCAATCAGGCCTTTCCTGGTATGTGTCATTGGGGGAATTCACGGCCGAACACGTTTTAATCGCTCTCCCTTTTTCTTCTTCAGGCAGATCCGAATGGGTATGGGTAGTTCGTTCCTTTACCCTGCAATTCCGACGAAAATTGAAATCATACAGGATATTTTTGTTTTCTGCCGGCAGTCTTCATATTTCCAGGAAAGGTTCAGGCCAGGAACAACCGCGCAGGAATACTAAAAATATATGGATTATTGTGGCATTTTCAGCTAAAAATGTACCCTTTATCATCTGTACCTGCCCGGGTATGTGAAAAAAATGAATGAATTTTATATAAGAACGGTCTGTGTGGACTATTGCCCAGGTCATGAGAGAAGGGCAGATGGTCGTTTCTTTGTAACTACTATAAATGTATGCCTAAGGGGTGTGCTGTCAGGAGTGCATGGCATTCCGGAACATGATAACCTGGTTAACTTAACTTATAAAATTAGTTAATATAATCCTTAAATTTCGATAATAACGTTTAGATAATTTTATTTTATCACGACAATAACTGGGCAGAGTATACAGGTGTTAAAATGAATACGAAGTATGTACAGACCACCTGTCCCTACTGTGGGACCGGGTGTTCGTTAAATCTTGTAGTGACGGACGGTAAAGTGACAGGGACTGCTCCATACCAGCGCTCCCCGGTCAACGAGGGAAAGCTCTGCCCCAAAGGGACATACGCCCACGAGTTCATCAACGCTCCCGATCGGCTTACAAAGCCGCTCATTAAAAAGAGCGGCAAGTTTGTCGAGGCCAGCTGGGACGAGGCATATGACCTGATTGCGAAAAAATTCAAGCAGTACAAGCCTGACGAGTGCGCCTGCCTCTCATCAGCACGTGTCTCAAACGAGGAGAACTACGCGATGATGAAGTTCGCCCGTGGTGTCATGAAGACCCGTCACATTGACCACTGCGCACGACTCTGCCATGCATCAACGGTTGCGGGGCTCGCCTCCACGTTTGGCTCTGGAGCAATGACCAATTCAATCCTTGACATTGCAGATTCGAAGTGCTGTTTCATCCTCGGCAGCAACACATTTGAGCAGCACCCCCTCATCGGGCGGAAAGTGATGCAGGCCAAGGCCCGTGGTGCGAAGATCATCTACGCAGACCCCCGCTTCACCCCGACGGGCAAGCAGGCTGACCTGTACATGCAGTTCCGTTCCGGATCGGATGTCGCCATCCTGAATGGTATGATGCAGGAGATCCTGAAAAACGGCTGGGAAGACAAGGAGTTCATCGCCAAGCGGACCAAGGACTTTGACAAGCTCAAAGAAGAGGTCATGAAACCCGCGTATTCCCTGGAGAACGTCTCGAAAATATCGGGGATACCTGTAGCGCAGCTCAAGACCGCCACAGAATGGTTTGCCAAGGCAGAGTCTGCCTGCATTCTCTATTCCATGGGTATCACCCAGCACACCACGGGCGTTGACAATGTCAGGTCTGTTGCCAATATCCAGATGCTGACCGGCAACCTGGGCAGACCCGGGACAGGCGTGAATGCACTCCGTGGCCAGAACAATGTGCAGGGCGCATGCGACATGGGAGCCCTTCCGGTCGTCTTTACCGGGTACCAGAAGGTCATCGACGAGGCCGCACACAAGAAGTTCGCCGACGCCTGGGGATTCCCTGACGGAATCGCCGAGGCAAAGAACGGGTACGAAGTGACCACCATGATGGATGTCCTCGCCGACAAGCCCGGGGAACTCAAGTGCATGTACATCATGGGTGAGAACCCATTGATCTCGGACCCCGACCTCCACCACGTGGAGAAGGCATTCAAGAACCTTGAATTCCTGGTTGTGCAGGACATCTTCATGTCCGAGACCGCAGAGCTCGCAGACGTAGTACTCCCGGCCTGCTGTTATGCCGAGAAAGACGGAACACAGACCAGCACCGAGCGCCGTGTCCAGATGTGGAGAAAGGCGCAGGACCCGCCGGGCCAGGCAAAACTCGACTGGCAGATCATGGCCGA